>JBDHWI010000011.1:0-49130 GCA_039810125.1 Thermoflexales bacterium
CCGACGCTGAAGCGTGAGCGCATGATCCTGCAGGGCGATGTGCCATCGCCGGTAAATCCACCAAGCGGCTGCCGCTTCCACACGCGCTGCCCGTTTGTCATCGACATCTGCAAGACGGTTGAGCCACCGCTGGAGGCGCTGAAGCCGGGCCACCTCGTCGCATGCCACGTGGCGAAGGCGCAGGTCGAGCAAGAGAAAGTGACCGGAGCGCGGGTTGCGTAAAGGGTGATTCGGCGCTTTCGATTGAAAGCTGCCACTGCGACCGCGAAAGCTGCGATTACAGCGCATCAAAAAACCCGACTTCATGGAAGTCGGGTTTTTTGCTTATAGCGCGCTTAAAAATCGAATGCTTGCCTCAATGCCTTTCTCGAAGCATTCGACGGCGTAGCGTTCGTTGGGCGAGTGAATGGCATCATCGGGCAGGCCGAAGCCGAGCAGCAGCACCGGCTTTTGCAATTGCGTGATGAAATCATGCACCACCGGAATCGAGCCGCCTTCCAGTTCAAAGTAGGGTGCATTGCCGTAGGTGGCGGTTGCTGCATCGATGGCGGCTTGCATCTGCGGCGCATCGCGATCCACCAGTGACGCCGGCGACCCGCCGCGCATATCCACCTCGACCGTCACGCCGGCCGGCGCGTGCTTCAACAGGTGCGTCTTCACTGCAGCACCCACCTTCACCGGATCCTGATGTGGCACCAGCCGGCAGGTGATCTTGGCATGAGCGGTGGCGGGGATGATGGTCTTGCCGCCGGCGCCGGTATAGCCACTCCACATCCCATTGACCTCGAATGTTGGGCGTGCGCCGCGCCGCTCGTTGGGCGTGAAGTCAGGGTCGCCGTGCGCGGCCAGCGCGCCTGTTTCGCGACGAATCTCGGCCTCACCCCATGGCACGCGCGCGATCTCCTCGCGCTCGGCATCGCTCAGCGTGCGCACATCATCGTAGAACCCGTCGATCAACACGCGGCCTTGCGCGTCCTTCACTGTGGCCAGCATCTGCGCCAGTGCGATGGCCGGGTTCTGCACGTTGCCGCCGTAATGCCCGCTATGCACGTCATGGTCGAGCGCCCGCACATGCACTTCGAGGCCAACCAGGCCACGCAAGCCATAGGTCACTATCGGTCGGGTGAGATTGAATAGCGCGCCGTCGCTGATCATGGCGCAGTCGCAGGCCAGCAAATCCTTGTGCCCCGCAATGAACTCGCTGAGATTCGCGCTGCCGATCTCTTCCTCGCCCTCGATCAGGAATTTCACATTCACCGGCAGCGTGCCCTCGCACTTCAAGAGGGATTCGACCGCCTTGATGTGCGCGAGGTGCTGGCCTTTGTTGTCGTCGGCGCCGCGCGCATAGATGAAGCCATCGCGCACTTCCGGCTTGAAAGGATCGCTGTTCCATAGCTCGAAAGGCTCTGCCGGCTGCACATCAAAATGACCGTAGATCAGCACGGTCGGCGCGTGCGGGTGCTGGCTCTTCCATTCGCCATACACGAGAGGGTGCCCCTGCGTCTCCATCACCTCGGCATTTACACCGATATTGCGCAGATGTTCGGCCAGCCAGAGCGCGGCCATCTTCATGTCGCGGGCGTGCTCGGGTTGCGCGCTCACGCTGGGGATGGCGAGGTATTCGAGCAGGTCGTCCAGGAATTTGGCGCGGTGTTCGCGGGCGTAGGCAAGGGCTTGATTGAGCATGATTACGATTTTATTCCAGTCACCAGATCGTAATCGACCAGCCAGGCGCGGCGCTCAATGCGTTGCACACCGGCGTCGCGCAGCCAGTCGCAAAATATCGCTGTTGGCACCGCGCGCCCGGGCAGCTTCCAGGCATCCGGGCCGATGCGGTTGCTCAGCATGAGCAGCCCGCCGGGCTTCAGCACGCGCAACATCTCGCGCGTCGCACCGCGCCAATCACGCATGAACTCCAGCGCTTCAACGCAGGTCACCACGTCGAACGCCGCGTCGGGGTAGGGCAGCACATGCGCGTCGCGCTGAATGAACTCAATGCGGTCGCTGTGTTGCCTGAGCTTTTCATGCGCCAGCGCCAGCATGCCGGCGCTGGCATCCAGCGCCACGATGTGGCCGGTGAAGCGCGGTTGCGACAGCAGCGCGTCGGGCAGCCGGCCTGTGCCAGTGGCAACGTCCAAAACCCTCACCCCCGATTCCCTCTCCGCAAGAGGATGAAAGGAAGCGCGCATATGTCGCAACACCGGCTCAGCCAGCATCCGCGCATCGCCGGCCTTGTCGTACTGCTTAACGCGGTCATAGCGCGGCGCAAACTGGTCGTACAGCAGCGCCACGATGCGCGTGCCGAGATATGCGCCTTCAGCCACGACCAGTTGCCAATACAAAAACAGGCCGGCCAGCGCGATGAAGCCCAGCGCTGCAAGCACGATTAAAACATCTCGCATTGCCAGCGCGATTGTAATGGTCATCTTTCAGTCATTTGGCTGTCAACAAAAAAGGTGCGCATGTCCTACAATTACATTCGCTCGCCGGCGCCTGTGATTGGCGAGCAAGGAGACAGGCAAGAATGGCAAGTGAACCAACCCCCAATAATCCTGAACCGGCATCGCAGCCCGAGCCGGCTCCATCCCCGGCTGACGCGACTCCAACCGCAATAGAGAACGTCATCGATACTGCGCCTGTTGCGACCGAGGGTGGCAATGACAAGCTGCTGGCCGCGCTGACGTATCCCATCCCCATCATCGGCATCGTCATTCTGGTGTCCGATTCGATGAAGAACAACCCCTTCCTGCGCGTTCATGCCGTGCAGAGCATTGCACTGGGCGTGGTGTTGCTCATCGCCGGCTTCATCATCGGCCTTATCCCCATCATCGGGTGCATCGTGCCATTGGTGTGGCTGGGCATCACGCTCTACTATGCCTATCAGGCATATCAGGGCAAACATTTCAGCATCCCCCTTGTGACCGACTTTTGCCGGAATCAAAAGTGGATCTAGGCTGATAAGATGGAGTCCACCTGAAAAGGTGGACTCACTTATTTTCCATGAAGGCCGAATGGATCATCGCCCCGCCGGCGCCACCTGAATTTCTGGCCGCGCTCAACGACTTGCACCCACTCACTGCACAGACGCTCTACGCGCGCGGCTACACTGATCCGGTCGATGCGCGCGCCTTTCTCACTGGCGAATACCCAAAGCCCGATCCCATGGATATGGCCGACATGGCAAAGGCAGTCGAGCGCATCCTCGACGCAATTGCCCAGGGTGAGCAAATCGCCATCTATGGCGATTACGACTGCGATGGTGTGACCAGTTGCGCGCTGATGAAGCGCACGTTGGACGCGCTGAATACCCAGGCTCGTGTCTACATCCCTGACCGCTTTGAAGAGGGCTACGGTCTGAACAGCGTGGCGCTGGATAC
This sequence comes from Thermoflexales bacterium, assembly GCA_039810125.1. Classification (GTDB taxonomy): domain Bacteria; phylum Chloroflexota; class Anaerolineae; order J036; family Brachytrichaceae; genus JBDHWI01. Next base: position 3,378 of record JBDHWI010000011.1, read on the forward strand.
GTTGAAAGGGCAGGGCGTGTCGCTCATCATCACGGTCGATTGCGGCGCGCGCGCCTTCAAGGAAGCGGAACATGCGCGCGCGATTGGCCTCGATCTGGTCGTAACTGATCACCACGACCTTGAAGATGAGCGCATTCCCGATGCGCTGGCAGTGATCGACCCGAAACGGGCAGATTGCGGGTATGGATTCAAGCATCTCGCCGGCGTTGGCGTGGCGCTGCGGCTGGCGCAGGCCCTGTTGAGTGAGGCTGGCAGGCGCGGCATGCCGCGCAATGGCTTGAGCGTAAGCACGTTGCTCGACTACGTTGCCATTGGCACGGTGGCCGACGTAGTGCGGCTGACTGGCGAGAACCGCCGGCTGGTGGGCGCCGGCCTGCAAAAGATCAACTACGCGCCGCGTGTGGGCATCGCCGCGCTCATGCAGGCGGCTGGTTTGCGCAAGGGCGCGGTCACCGCCGGCCAGATTGGCTTTGCCATCGGTCCACGCTTGAACGCGGCGGGCCGGCTGGACAATGCTCGGGCAGCGTATGAGTTGCTCGTTACCGAAGACAAAGAGACTGCGAATGCGTTGGCGATGCAATTGAGCCGGCAAAACGGCGAGCGCCAGAGCATCACTGCGGCAATGGCGCGTGATGCGGAGAAGCTTGCACTGGGTGGCACAGAGGATGGGAAAGTGCCGGCGCTGCTATTTGCCGCGTCAGAGGCGTTCAATGCCGGCGTGATCGGCCTGGCGGCGGCGCGGCTGATGGAAAAGTATTACCGGCCGGCGGTCGTCATCAGCATCGACCGTGAAACGGGCGAGGCGCGCGGCTCATGCCGCAGCGTGAATGGTTTCCATATCACGCAGGCGCTGGATGAATGCGCGACACTGTTGTTGAGGCATGGCGGACACGCGGCTGCCGCCGGCTTCACCACGACCCAGGACAGACTGACTGAGTTGCAGCGTTGTCTGCTTGGTGCGGCCGAGCGCGAGCAGCCGCCTGATGGCTGGCAGCGCGCCATCCGCGCCGATGCCGAATTTGACCTGGCGCAGGTGACCACCGATCTGCTCAGTCAACTCAAGCTGTTTGAGCCGCACGGTTTAGGCAACCCAAAGCCGACATTCATTGCGCGGCGCGCGTTAGTGAAAGAGGCGGTGCGCATGGGTCGCAACGAAAGCGGTCCACCACCGCACCTGCGCATGATCGTAAAAGATGGCGACGCGACGTGGGAAGCGGTGGGCTGGCGCATGGGCGAGCGCATCACTGAGTTGGCCGATGACGTTTGCATCGATCTCGCCTTTCAATTCGATGAGAGCGAATGGAATGGCCAGCGCCGCATCCAACTGACAGTGCTGGATTTTCGTTGCGTGGGTTGATGGCGCAATTTCCTTTCGCAGAGGCTAATCCTTCATTTCCTGCACGTTTTGCCAGGCGCGCACCGCTGCTTCCTTTGCCTTCGCCGTGATCTCGGCTTCATCCAGTGTGAGCAGCGTGCGATCAGCCATCAGCAGATGACCATTGCAAATGGTGTGCGTGACCATGCCGCCACTCATGCCAAAGAGCATGTGCCAGGGCAGGTTGGCAGCGCTTAACGGTGTGAATGGCCGATAGTCCATCAAGATCACATCCGCCGGCTGGCCGATCTCCAGCGTGCCACGCATCGCCGGCCAGAACAACCGCGCGATCTCTGCGTTGTTGGCATAGGCCATCTGCACGACCTTGTCTGCGCCCAATGTGCGCGGGTCGCCTGTGATGACCTTATGCAGCATATCGCACACCTTCATTTCGGCGAAGGCGTCATTGCTGAAGCCATCGTTGCCGAGGCCAACGCACAGGCCATGCGCCAGCATCGTAGGCACATGCGCCACACCCACCGCATTGTTCATGTTGCTGCGCGGCTGGTGGGTCACCTTCGCGCCGGCTTCGACCAGCAGGTCGATTTCGAGGTCGTTGATGTGGATGCAATGCGCGGCGATGGTGTGCTTGCCTAGTGCGCCGTGCCGCGCCAGGCGCTCCACAACCGACAAACCGTATTGGGTCATGCTGTCTGCCTCGCCAAAGCGGTCCTCGGCAACATGCATGTGAATCGGCAGGCCGGCGTCTTGTGCCGCGCCTACGGCTGCATCCAGCGTGTCATCGTCCACAGTGAATCCAGCATGGATGCCCATGGCTGCCTTCACCGATGAGGTGCATGCCTTTGCAAAACGCAGATTCTCTGCGATGCCGCGTCGCGCGCCATCTTTGCCGTTGCGGTCGGTTACTTCGTAGCACAGCGCCGCGCGCAGCCCGCTCTGGCCGACTGCGCCGGCGATGGCGTCGAGCGAACCTTCGATCGCATTTGGGCTGGCGTGATGGTCGATCAGCGTCGTCGTGCCATGCTTGATTGCATCGATCAGGCAGACCAGCGCCGAATATTTTGCGCCATCAAGGTCGAGCGCGCGGTCAAGCTTCCACCACAGCTTTTGCAGGATTTCAATGAAATTGCGCGCCGGTGCTCCAGGCACCGCCATGCCGCGCGCGAACGCGCCGTAGAAGTGCGTGTGCGCACAGATGTTGCCGGGCAGGATGAGCTTGCCGCCGGCATTGATCGATTCTGGACCGTCGATGTTGGACTGTGGATTGCTTGGCAGTGACGAGGAGTGTTTGCTGGTCAGTTCGTCAGTTGGGCCGATGTCAGCAATGAGGCCGTCGCGAATCAACACCGCGCCGTTTTCGATGATGCCGGCGTCGGACAGGGTGACGAGTGTGCCGTTGGTGATCAACATGATTTTGGAATGTGGATTTTAGTTTGATTCGCGCGGCACGATCATCGCACACCATGAATCTGAATCCATCCCAAAATCATCACTCGGCGTCTGGCTCTTCGTCGTCCAGCAACGTCACGAAGCGGTTGCCGTGCGCGGTGAGTTCGCTGATCTCCAGTGCGTGCATGAAGCGGTCGCCGGTAGTTTGGATGAAGGCGATGCGTCGCCAGCGCAGTGAGGGGATGGGGCGGGGCAGGCGCTGGAGCGGCTCCAGTTGCATTTTGTAATACAGGTCGTTGGCGCGCGGATGCGCCGGCGATTCAGGGAAGAGATCGACGCGTCGCACCAACTCATGCCCGCGCACTCTGGCATATTCGTGGATGGCCCATTTCTCATCGCCGAAGCGCTGGGTGAGATAGAACGCGAGATAGTCGGCGAGGTAATCCGCCGGCGCATGGCGCACGGGGATGCGATACCAGTGATCCCAGCGCGCAATCTCCAGATCGCGCGGATGGCTGATTAAGCAGATTAGCACGCGCGCGTCAGGCTCAATCATCTCTTGAATCTACGGTTTCATATCTTCAACGTCTTTGTGCCTCACGATCATGTCATTTTTGAGCCGGACATGTCATCGACCAAAAATCGTAAATCGACAATCAGAAATCCAAAATCAAGTGTCACTCTTTCGTGTACGGCTGGCCGTCCGCCGCCGGCGCCTGGGTGCGGCCGATCAAGCCGGCCAGCGCGATCATCGTGGCGATGTAGGGCGCCATCAACAGGAACTGCGAGGGGATCGGCACATTCAAGATTGCCAGCCGGCTTTGTAGCGAATCGGCAAAGCCGAAGATCAACGCCGCGCCGAATGCGCCAAAAGGCGTCCAGTTACCGAAGATCACCGCTGCCAGCGCGATGAAGCCGCGCCCGGCAGTCATGCCCTCGTCGAAGCGTCCCACTGAGCCGAGCGTGAAATACGCGCCGGCCAGGCCGGCCAGCGCGCCGCTCAGCAGCACTGCCGTGTAGCGTGTCCTAAAGACATTGATGCCCAGCGTGTCTGCGGCCTTCGGATGCTCTCCCACCGAGCGCGTGCGCAAACCCCAGCGCGTGTAGAACAGCGCCACGTGCACGATCACCAGCAGCAGGAACATGGCAAACAGGAAGAAGTTGCCATCGAACAAAATCGGCCCAATAAACGGGATGGCTGACAGCCCGGGGAGAGGTGTGGCGGGAAAGATGCCCGGGTTGTTCAGGTTCTGAAAATCGCTTAAGAACTTGGCTGAAATGAAGCTGGTGATGCCAACCGAGAAGATGTTGATCACCGTGCCACTGATGACTTGGTCGACGCGGTATTTGATTGACAGCACCGCGTGGAATGCAGCCAGTGCGATGCCGGTGAAGATGCCGGCGAGCAACCCAATCCACAAACTCTTCGTTGCGCTGCCCACCATCGACGAAGTCAACGCTGCCGAGAGCATCATGCCTTCGATGGCGATGTTCACCACGCCGGATCGCTCCGAAACCACCCCCGACAGCGCGCCCAGGGTGAGTGGCACTGCGCGCAACAATGTGCTTTTTAGCATCGCTGCGAGGTTGATCGACTTGTCGCCGGTGGCCCAGACCAGAAACGACGCGATGAAAAACAAGATCACCAGGCCGAGAACCGCGTTGGTCGATTTGCCAAAGCCGCGAATAACCTGATAGCCGCCGATGAATAGCGCAAGACTGGACAGCACGATGATCGTCGTTTGTGTTGGCACGACCAGATCGCCGAGCCGGATCAGCGAGGTGCTACCGGTGTTCAGGCCGAAGGTGCTGGTGATGGCTGGGTCGACGCCATTGGCGAACAGCGCGAAGCCGGCGAAACCGAGCAGCACCATGATGATGCCGATGATGCGGTGGCGTTTGCGTTCAGCCAGCGCGGCCAATTCTGCCGGCGCGCGCCGCTGCTTTGCGCCGGCGGTGGGTGCAGTGGTTGTTGTCATGGGTTATCGGCTCCCCCAGCCGCGCGTAAACACCGTTTCCACGCTCTTGCTTTCCTTGATGCGATAGATGGCGCGAATGATGGCCGGCGCGGCCATGAATGCGATTACCAGCGCCTGCACCACCGAGATGATGTCGACAGGGATCTGCGCGACATTCTGCATGCGGGTGGCGCCGCTGCGCAGCGTGCCAAACAGCAGCGCCGCCGCCACGACACCGGCGGGATGGCTGCGTCCCAACAGCGCCAGCGCGATGCTGTCGAAGCCATAGCCCGATGAGAAGGCATTGGCCAGGTTGTAGTTCACGCCAATGACCTCATTCGTGCCGGCCAGGCCGGCCAGCGCGCCGCTCATGCACATGGCGAGGATGATGTTGAGGGCGATGTTCATGCCGGCGTAGCGCGCCGCGCGCGGATTCGCGCCCACCGTGCGCAACTCGAACCCCCACTTCGTCTTGAATAAGAACCACCACACGAAGATCGCTGCGCCGAGCGCAATAAAAAAGCCAGCATGAAAGCGAATCGGATCCATAAAGAAGCGCGGCAACCGCGCCGATGCTTCGATGAACGGGCTGACTGGCACTGAGCCGGGCCGCTTCATCGGGCCGTTCAACAACCACTCGCTCAGGCGGAAGGCGATGTAGTTCATCATGATCGTATTGATGACTTCATGCGCCCCAACGCGCGCCTTCAGGAAGCCGGGGATGAAACCCCAGGCTGCGCCGCCCAGCGCGCCGGCGGCCAGCGTGAGCGGGATGTGGATGATGGCCGGCAGGCCTTGCAGCGAGTAGCCGACGAACACGGAGGTGATTGCGCCGATAAACAATTGACCCTCGACGCCGATGTTGAATAAACCGCTGCGAAAGCCGAGCGCCACCGCGAGGCCGGCAAAAATGTAGGGCGTCGATGTGACCAGCGCTTCCGAGATGGGGTAGAACGCCTGCGCGACGCGTTGTGGATCGCCGCTTTGCAGCGCATCGATCATGGCCGCAGGTGAGCCGAGCGAACCCTCGAGCAGCGCGCCATAGGCATGCATCACAGCTTGCCAGGCCATCACCAGCACATGTCCGAAGCCGATGGCGAAGAGCAGCCCGATCACCGCGAGGATCGTGATGATCATGGCGATGATGTTGAACCAGCGCGATTGCCGGCCAGTGGCGGCAAAACCGAGCCGCGACAAAATGACTTCGGGCCGCCGGCTGATGATGACGCCGGCGATCAGCACGATGACGGTCACGGCGATCAACAGGTAGCCGATCGTGTTGAGGCGATTGATTGTGTCGACCAGCGCGGCCAACACCTTGAGGTCGGTCAGCGCGATGATGAAGCCGCCGACGATGAACGCGCTGAACAGCGCGAGCGCCGGCAACTGCACGGCTTCCCAGATGCGCCGCCACAGCGGTATCTGCGCGGCATTGGGCTTCGGCTGGGGAACGAGATCTGCGGCGAGTGTTTCAGCCATTTACATGACCACCTCTGCGCGCTGGGTGGCGCGCTGGGGCAGGGGGATGGTGGCAGGGTCGACGCCGGCCATCAACAAGCCCAGATATTCCTTGGTTGCGTTTTCTGCATTGACCACTGCGACCACCCGGCCGCGAAACATCACCGCGATGCGATCAGAAAGCGCAAGAATTTCATCGAGTTCGGGCGAGATGAGCAGCACTGCTGCACCCTCGTCGCGCTTTTGCACGATGCGTTTGTGAATGTATTCAATGGAGCCGACATCGAGGCCGCGCGTGGGCTGCGAGGCGATGAGCAGCTTGATGTCGCGCGAAAGCTCGCGCGCGATGATGACCTTTTGCTGGTTGCCACCCGAAAGTGAGCCGGCGCTGGTGCCGATGCTGGGCGTGCGCACGTCGAACTGCTTCACCAGTTGCGTTGCGCTCTTGTCGATGGCATCTTCGTCCAGCATCACACCCCTGGCGAACGGCGCCTTGTAGTATTCCTGCAGCGCCAGGTTATCGGCGATGGGATAGGTCAGCACAAGGCCGTCGCGCTGGCGGTCTTCTGGCACATGCGCCACACCCATCTGGGTGATGCGGCGCGGAGTGGAGCGGATGATGTCGACGCCGGCGATGGTGATGTGACCGCTGACAGCGCTGCGCAGGCCAGTGATGCATTCTGCCAGCTCGGTCTGTCCGTTGCCTTGCACGCCGGCCACGCCCATGATCTCGCCGGCGCGCACTTGCAACGACACGTCGTCCACTGCAAGACTCAAGCGCTCGTCCAGCACTTCCAGGTTTTGGATGTCCAGCACCACGTCACCGGGGATGGCTGGCTGCTTGTCCACTTCCAGCGTCACTTCGCGCCCAACCATCATGGCAGCCAGTGATTGTTGTGTGGCTTCCGCCGGCAGCGCCGAGCCAACCACCTTGCCCAGCCGCAACACCGTGATGCGGTCGGCAGACATCAGCACTTCGCGTAGTTTGTGTGTAATAAAAATGAGCGATTTGCCCTGCGACACCAGCGAGCGGATGACATTGAACAGATCATCCACTTCTTGTGGCGTGAGCACGGCGGTCGGCTCATCCAGAATCAGGATGTCGGCGTTGCGAAAGAGCAGCTTGATGATTTCGACACGCTGCTGCACGCCGACGGGCAGGTCTTTGATCAGGGCGTCGGGGTCGACATCGAGGCCGTATTGTTTTGAGATTTCGCGAATGCGCTGGGCAGCCTTGCGCCGGTCGAGGAAGACGCCACCTTGCAGCACCTCATCGCCGAGCATGACATTCTCGGTGACACTCAACACTGGCACAAGCATGAAGTGCTGGTGCACCATGCCGATGCCGGCCTTGATCGCGTCGGTGGGGGAATGGATTTGCACCGGCTTGCCGCGCACGATGATCTCGCCCTCGTCCGGCTGATACAAGCCGTAAAGGATGTTCATCAACGTGGATTTGCCGGCGCCGTTTTCGCCCAACAGGGCGTGAATTTCATTTTCTTCGAGCGTGAGCGAGATGTGATCGTTCGCCAGCACGCCGGGGAAGCGCTTGGTGATATTGCGCAGTTCGAGGATCGGCGTCATGTCTCGATCGCCCTCCCATCCTGGAGAGAGTTCGTGTGGGGTGATAAGTTGGGTGAGAGGATGCCGAAACATCCCCTCACCCTGGCCCTCTCCTGAAAGAGAGAGGAAGAAAGACTTACGGCTTGGTCTTGATGCTGCCGTCGGCGATGCCGGCTTCGATCGCCTTCAGATCATCCTTGATCTGCTGCGACACCTGACTGTCGAAGTCGTGGAACGGCGCAATGCCGATCTCGCCATTTGCAACGGTGGCCAATTGCGTGCCGCCCTTGAAGGTGCCTTCTGCGATGGCCTTCGCCGCGCTCTGCACGCTCAGATCGAGCCGTTTCAACACGCTGGTGAGGACGATCGACTTGTATTCCGGCGCGCTGACCGTCCAGTCCGTGTCCACGCCGACGAGCATGGCGTTGCCGCGCTCTTTGACGGCGGCGGCGGTGCCGAGGCCGACCGGGCCGGCGACCGGCATGATCACGTCTGCGCCCTCGTCCATCAGCGTCTCGCCGAGGCGACGGCCATCATCCGTGCTTTCGAAGTTGCCGGCAAACAGGCCGTCGCGCTTGGCCGGATCCCAGCCCAGCACCTGAACCTTCTTGTTGTTCTTTTCGTTGTAGTACTTCACGCCCAGCGCAAAGCCATCCATGAAGTCAACCACCGGCGGGATGTTGATGCCGCCGAACGTGCCGACCTTGCCGGTCTTCGACATGGCTGCGGCAACATAGCCGGCGAGGAATGCGCCCTGGTCGGTGGCATACACCTGGCCCCACACGTTCGCCAACGAGGGATCGTAGGCGAAGTCGAGGATCTGGAACTTCTGGTTGGGATTCTTCTCGGCGGCAGCCTTGGTGGCGTCGCCCAGCAGGAAGCCGACGGTGACGATCAGATCGCACTTCGAGCCGAGGAACTCATTGATGTTCTTCTCGTAGTCGGTCTGCTGTTGCGATTCAAGATACACGGCTTCTTTGGCGGCGAGTTGTGCGCCGGCCCAGGCGGTCTGGTTGAAGCTCTTGTCGTCGATGCCGCCGACGTCGGTCACCTGGCACAGCTTGCCGATCTGGGCTGCTGCGGCTGCCGGCGCTGCTCCTGGCTTGGTTGGGATCTTGCCAGTGACGATGTCGACCTTGATCTGCTCCAATTGCGTCACGGTCTCCTTCGAAACCATGCTTTCGAGGTCGTGGAAGGGAGCGATGTCGACGCCGTTGTTGGCCAGCGAGGCGAGTTGTGTGCCGCCCTGGAAATTGCCCTCTGCGGTCGCCTTAGCTGCCTCGATCACCGAGTTGTCCAGCTTCTTCAACACGCTGGTGAGGATGATCGACTTGTACTCCGGTGCAGAGACAAACCAGTCGCTATCGACACCGATGAGGTAGGCGTTGCCGCGCTCTTTGACGGCGGCGGCGGTGCCGAGGCCGACCGGGCCGGCGACCGGCATGATCACGTCTGCGCCCTCGTCCATCAGCGTCTCGCCGAGGCGACGGCCATCATCCGTGCTTTCGAAGTTGCCGGCAAACAGGCCGTCGCGCTTGGCCGGATCCCAGCCCAGCACCTGAACCTTCTTGTTGTTCTTTTCGTTGTAGTACTTCACGCCCAGCGCAAAGCCATCCATGAAGTCAACCACCGGCGGGATGTTGATGCCGCCGAACGTGCCGACCTTGCCGGTCTTCGACATGGCTGCGGCAACATAGCCGGCGAGGAATGCGCCCTGGTCGGTGGCATACACCTGGCCCCACACGTTCGCCAACGAGGGATCGTAGGCGAAGTCGAGGATCTGGAACTTCTGGTTGGGATTCTTCTCGGCGGCAGCCTTGGTGGCGTCGCCCAGCAGGAAGCCGACGGTGACGATCAGATCGCACTTCGAGCCGAGGAACTCATTGATGTTCTTCTCGTAGTCGGTCTGCTGTTGCGATTCAAGGTATACGGCTTCCCAGCCTAGATCCTTGGCGGCAGTTTGCGCGCCGGCCCAGGCGGTCTGGTTGAAGCTCTTGTCGTCGATGCCGCCAACGTCAGTCACCTGGCAGATTTTGCCCTTGCTGGCAGCGGGCGCCTCAGTAGCCTTGGGGGCTTCCGTAGCCGCCGGCGCTTCTGTGGCCTTCGGGGCCTCTGTCGCTGCAGGCGCTTCTGTGGCCGCCGGCGCGGTGGTGGGCGCTGGTGTGGCAGGGTTGGTGCCGCACGCCGCCAAAACCAGCGACGCCAGCAATGCAACAGTGATTAGGTTCTTTCGCATGAGGGTTCTCCTTCTTTTGAGGTGAGTAAATTTCACTCTGCCGCTATTGTAAATTGTGGCCGGCATCCTACACAAGTGAACGAAAGAGGCGGCCAGTTGCTATGCAGGCCATGGCGCACCAGTGCTCAAGGCCTCGGCATATTCCGCGAGTCGATTGTCATCGTGGGTGTGCATCTGCGCGAGAAAGGGAAAATCTTCGTGTGTCACCATTAGTTTTGCGAGCGGTGTCACAGCGGACAGGCTTACGGCTTGCGCAGTGTGCACGCGAAACTCCCCAAACGGGAAGGCCGGCTCCAGTGTAAACGTCGCCGACGGCAACACGTAGATCATGCCGGTGACGAAGGGTTTGCGCGGCGCGGCATGCTGGCTGATGGAGAACAGATACAAGGGGCCGATTGTGTGTCCGTCGGGGTGCGTCACCGAGATGCAGGCGTTGACCAACGTTGGCACCTGTCTGCGATCGACGATGGCAAAGTACATCGGCCAGATGCCGTCGCCGGCGGCATACACCGCCTGCTGTGCCCCAAATTCCCGCAGGTCGGATGATTGACGTGGAACCAGCATCTGCAATGAATGATCATTTGAGCCATGCAGCATGAACCCGCGCTGGTCGGTGAGGTGACACAGGAATTGCCATTTGGGGATGGGCAACTTGTAATCGAAAGGCGTAACTGCTCCTTGTGCCAGCATCGCTTCCAGCGCAGTATCGCATTGCGCCTGTTCCGCCGGCGTCAGTGTTGGCGCAGGTCGCGACAGCCAATAATCGGGCAGTTGCAGTTGGGTCATGCGTCAATCATACGCGACTTGACGCTGGATTTCACGCGCGCTCCAGCACATACACGGCGTGGCGGAAACGAAACGGGAAGAACCAGTCCAGCGACTCATCGAAGTGTGTCACATGCAGATCGAGCCTGGCAAAGGTTGCCCGCCAGCTGGCGTCGTCGCGGTTGCTGTGTGGGTGGCCGCGCCACTCCCAATTCAGCCATGAGTCGCCAAATTGCGTAAAAGCCTTTTCGCGATCACTCCTGAAGATATCTTCCATCACGATGATGCGCCTGGCCACACGCCGCGCTTCACGCAGGGTGTTGTCGGGGTCAGGGATGTGATGCAGCACGGTGAGCAACAGCGCCACATCGAAGGTGTCGCTCTCGTAGGGCAGAGTGTTGCCGTCATACAGCTTTGGCTGCAAATGTTCGACCAACGAGAGATTTGCCACATCGACGATGGCGGTGGGGTGGCCGGCGTTCATGATCGCGTCAGCCACCAGCGCGCGGCCGGCGCCGATGTCCAATACCTGCTCGCCGGCGCGCAGGTGCGGCAATATGCGTGCGGCAATCTCGCCGGCGCGCGCGCGGTTCGGCCCGCCGATGAAGTGCAGGATGCGGCCCTTGAATGAGGCCGGCGGTCCGCTGAAACGTATGGAAGCCATGTTGAAGATAAGCCGAATGCTCCGGGTAGGGTGAGGAACTTGTTCTGGCGAAGTCGAAGGGCGCTATGCGAGAACCTGTTTACCCGCGTAACGCCGCGATCTTGCGGTTGATTTCGGCGACTTTGGCTTGCTCGGCCAGCCACCATTCGGGGTCGAGCTGGGCATTCAACTCATTGACGGTCTTGCCCTGTTGCTCGACCCACGTGTAGTACTTCAGGTTGTGCCAGCGCCGGCGATTTTCCGGGGTGCCATCCTGCACCCAATCCGTTTTGGCGTGATGCAGGATCGCGTTGATTGCGCCTTCGGCCTTTGCCGGCGTCATCGCGCCATATTTCTCTGTCAGCCATTGCACTGTCGAGCCATAGCGCTCGCCGTTGTCAGTCGCGGGGATCACCAGCGCGTCGCGCTTGCCCATGCCGAAGTGCTTGGCCGTCTTGATTGCGCCGATCAGGTTGCATGCGCCGCTGATGCCGAAGATGCCGGCGATGGCACGGGCGGCTTCGGCCCGCACGCCAAATTTGTCCGTGAGCGCCTTGCTGCCAATGGGGTCCATGAACACGCGCATGATGCGCAAAGATTCAAGGTCGTCGATGCAGGCCAGCGCGTCCATGTTGGTGACATGATGAATCCACGTCACATGTTTGTCGCCAATGCCCTGAATTTCATGGCTGCCGTAGCCATTGTTGAACAGGGTGGGGCATTGCACCGGCTCGAGGCCGACGATTTTGCAGTCGGGGAAGGCCTGCTTGATGCGATCGCCGGCGGCGATGGTGCCGGCGCTGCCCATTGCGCTGCAGAATGCGCTGATGCCGCGCGTGCCAAGCTTCTCGCTCAGCTCACTTTCCAATTCCACAATGGTGTTGCCGGTGACGTGAAAGTGGAAGCGGTAGTTGCCCATCTCGCTGAACTGATTCAAGATGCGGATGGTGTTGGGCTGCTCGCGCGTCAGGCGATGGCATTCGTCGTAAATTTCCTTGACGTTGCTCTCGCTGCCGTAGGTTTTGGTGTAGGTCGCACCGTAGCTCTCGATCATTGCGAAGCGCTCGCGGCTCATGCCTTCGGGCAAAATGACCATGCTCTCGAAGCCGGCGCGCGGCCCAACCCACGCTCCGCCGATGCCATAGTTGCCAGTGCTGGGGAAGACGAGCGTGTGCTTGCCTGGCGTGATCTCGCCTTGCACATACTTTTCAGCCAGCACGGAATACGCCGGCCCAACCTTGTGGCTGCCAGTCGGAAAATCCTTCGCCACCAGCACCACGATCTCTGCATCCACGCCGGTGATCTCGTGCGGCATCACGAAGTAGTTCGTTCTGCTTCCCTCTTCAACGGAGGAGGTGCCGGAGATGGGGGGAACGCGCCAGTTGATGTTGAACAGGTTGATTGGATCGAGCGGCGCTTCCAAGCGCGCCTTCGCAGCGCGCTCGAGAATGGCGGTTTCAATCGTGTGCGGATGCAGCAATTCTTCAAATGTGGGGAACAGGACAGACATGCGGGCCTCCAAAATGGTGAGTGAATTGCTTGCGCTATGAGCCGATCGTCACACTGAGGCCGGCGATGGGCAGGCACACCTGCCCGCCAAATGCCGCGCGCGCCTCTTCCAACAACGCGTGCTCCCTGCCCTCGTACATCGCATCGATGTGAACAAGCGCAAGTTTTTTGGCGCCGGCGGCGCGCGCATTCTGGCCGGCGAACTTTGCGGTGCTGTGCCCAAATGCGCCATCCCCAAATTCGGGGTTCAACGCGTATGAAAACGCTGCCTCATGCACCAGCAGGTCGGCGTCGCGCGCCAGCGGAATAATATTGTCGTTGGGGCTGGTATCGCCGGTGAAGGCAACGATATGCTGGCCGAACTGGTTGCGCGTTTCAATGCGCAGGCCGATGACGGGCGCAAACTCTGAATGCGACATGGGCCAGGTGCGCAGCATAATGGCCGGATGAATCTGCGCGCTGCCCTGCGTGTTTTGTGGCAGCACGATGCGCGGCGCGTCCTCAGCCACGCCGGTAAGGTGACCGTAGCACGCTTCCCATAGGACATCCAGGCTGCTGAAGGTTTGTTCGGTGGCGATGAAGATGGGCGTGCTGACACCCTGACTCTGGCTTAACTCATACCACAGCATCAACATCGGGTAGCCCAGCGCGTGATCACCATGCCGATGCGTGAAGAAAACGTGCGTGATCTCCGCCGGCGAGATGCCGGCTGCATCCAACTGTTGCAGGATGGCCGGCCCGCAATCGATCAGGATGCGCTCGTTGCCAATGCGCACCAGATACGCTGCGTTGGCGGCGTTGCGCATGGGGATGGCAGCGCCGACGCCGAGGAAGATGACTTCGATCATAGCTTCAGCGCTTCGGGTTTGATGACGATGGGGATGGGTGCGCCGATAGTGATGGCGATTGGGCCAGCGCCACGCTGATGCATGAAATGCGCTTCGGGGCTGCCAGCGGCAGGCTGGTTCAGTGAGACGCGACTGCCTTTCAGCCGATAGACGCGCGCGTGTGGTTGCGCTTCTGGCTCGCCAAACAGAATGTCGTATTTCTGCGCGGCTGCATCGATGTTCGGCACATCCACGCGCACTTGCACGATGCTTCCAGCTGCGTTGCCATGCAGGACCGCGTTGCCAACTGGCACGCGCAATTGCCGGCGGGTGACATCCTGGATGATGAACGGCAAAGCCACGTTGCGGTCAGTGGGGAAGGTGCTGCGCCAACGAATGGCTTCGCCGTCCGGTCGTGTTCGGCCGCCATCGACTATCTCGCCATAGCGTAATCCTCTTGCGCGCAGGTCGTGCACAGTTGCATCGATGTCCTGTGTGGCAATCACGAAATCGACTGGCCCCCAGTGGCCAACGAAACGCGCCCAGCGATGCGCTGCCGGCGGTGTCTCCAAGAAGGCAAGCAATTCGATATAGCTGCCATCCGCGAAGCACACCAGTGCGTTGTGAGTGACGCCATCGGTGTGAACCCCGCCTGGAGTGACTGTGAAACCATCCTGTTGCCAACGATGAATGGCTTGCGCCAGATCAGGCACAAGCACGACTGCGTGATCGATATTCATGATTGTGCGGCAGAGTATAGCGAATTTGGTTGAAGCTTCTGTCGGGCGGGCGACACAGCAAGTGCCGGGCGCTGGATCGCCAGCCGCAATCACCCGGCTTCAAGATAGAATTCCAGCCAGCAGTGCTGCCGGCCTGAATTTCCTTGACGTTGCCCACGTGCGCGCCGGCGACGCATGCTGCAAGGGGCATGGCATGATGGAGAAACAGCGCTCTCACGACGATTCGTTGAATCGGTTGGCTGCCGGCGTGGCGTTGGCCAGCGCGTTGATTGTCATGTCATTCTTCGTCCTGCGCGCCAACACGCCTTCCGATGGCGCGCGCATGGTTATCACCGAGCCGGTGTGGCAGCGCGAGAGCGTGGTGCTGACGCTGTGGGATGCGCCGCCAAGCGACACATCGGGGCGCTTTGAAATTCTTGCGGTCAATGGCGTAAGCATGACCGATCTCGTGCAATCGGCCTTCTTTCTGAAACCCATCCCTGACTTGCAGGCAGTGTATCGCACAGGCAATACGGTCATCTACACTGCCAAGCGCACGAACTTTGAGCCTGATGTTGAGCGTGGAGACGCCAACCAACTCATGTTTCTGCAGGCCAAATTGCAGCCTTTTCCGTGGGACAAATGGTTTGGCCGTTATTGGCTGATCGTTCTGGTCACAGCCGGCAGCATCGTCATCTGCGTCGGCGTGTTTATCACGCGCCCCAATGAGACTACCTCGCGGGCCATGCTGTTGTGGGTGCCGAGCCTGTTTGCGTCGCAGGTCATGTATTCGCTCGGCCTGCAGATCGGTGATTTTGCTGCGCAACCCATCAATTTGTGGTGGTTCATGCTGACGGCAAGCGCCGGCTATATCCTCACGCTGACAGCGTTGTTGCGCTTCGCATTCGAATTCACGCGCCCGCCGGAAAGAATGCGCCTCATGCTGAGCAATCGCCGCTCGATCCTGTTTTCCTATGCCGTGCCTTATATTTTCTTCTTCGGCTTTCTGCTGGTGCAGTGGGTGAATGACCCGGTGGCGCTGCACTGGTTTGCGAAGTGGCGCGCTGCCACAGCCATCATCGCAGGCGGCTGCATCAGTCTGTCGCTGGGAGTGGCAATCTGGAGTTACCTTAAAACACACGACCATCGCACGCGGCAGAAGATTCGCTGGATCGTTTACACCGGCGGCCTGGTCGGTGTGCTGAGCCAGGTGTTGATTGCGTTGCCGGCGCTGCTCATCCGCCGGCCGATCGCCAATCTCACAGATGCCAGCGTGCTGTTCTTCGTCTTCACGCTCGGCATCGCCTATGCCATCGTGCGCCACCGTTACCTTGAAGTCGATGTCATCATCAATCGCACTCTGGTGGCCGGCGTCATCACCGTCGCGCTGGCGCTGTTCTACCTCGCCGCGCTGCTTGTCGTGCAACGCGTGTTTGGCGCAGCGCTGGACCGCCAACAAGGCTCCGATATCGTGCTGGTTGCCACCACGCTGCTTGGCGTGGCGCTGTTCACGCCCATCCGCAACACGGCGCAGAAGATCATCGACCGTGTTTTCTACCGCGAGAAATACCAGTCGCAGCGGCGCATCGCCCAATTCAATGCCGACCTTCGCAACGACGAGTATGCGCGGATGGACAAACTCTCGCAGGATTTGATCGGTGTGGCTGCGACGGTGGCACACACCCCGCGCGCCGGCTTGTGGCTGCGTGAGGTGCCGCGACCGCCGGCGGATGCAGAGCGATGAAAACAAAAATAGCCGCCATCGACGCCTATAACCTCGACGGCTGGATGCTGTTTCTGGCGCGCTCGTCCGTTATTTTCTTCAGCGTGCTGTCGCTCATCGTGTTCGTGCTGACCACGCCCTATCGCGAGCGTCAGCTGACAGCCATCGGGTTCTCAAACGCGTTTGTGCTGCAACCGCTCGATTTGCCGCCGACGTTGATCCCCAGCTTCATCCTGTTGGCTGATGCAGTGCTGTTTGGCATTCACTTTCTGGTCGCGGCGTTGATCTTCTTTCGCCGCTCAAAGGACCGCCTGGTGCTGCTTGCCTGCGTCATGCTGGTGTGCATGGCGACAGTGATCGCCCGCCCAGGTGACGCTTTGCGCGATATCGACCAGATCTGGCTGCAGATCGCCTACATGACGGTTTACATCGTCGGCTTGCTGGGTGTGTGTTTCTTTCTGCATTTGTTTCCCTATCCTGCGTATGTGCCGTGGTGGAGCGGGCTGCTGGCAGTTGGGTTCAATGCAATCACGGTGGTGTGGTATTTCATCCTCGCGTTTGGCTGGCCGCCTCGCCAAATGCCAACGCTGGCGGTTGCAGGCTGGATCATCAGCGGCATCAGCATGCAAATCTGGCGCTATCTACGCTTCTCAGACAGTCTGCGCCGGCAGCAAACCAAATGGGTGGTGTATGGGTTGGTGTGTGCGGCGACAGGCTTCCTTACTTTCAACTATCTTGTGCCGGCGCTGTTGCCGGCAGTGATGCGGCCCGGCAATGCGCGCGTGATATACGTGTTGCTGGGAGTGGCAATCGAGTATGCCATGCTGAACGCACTGCCCATCTCGCTGGGGTTGTCTGCGTTGCGGTTCCGCTTATGGGATGTTGATCGCATCGCCTTTCGCGCCATCATCTACAGCGGACTAACCGCCGGCCTCGCCGTGCTGTATTTCGGCACTGTGCTCTTGCTGCAACAGCTCTTCCGTGAGATCACGCACACGCAGAGCATGGCCGGCGTCGTCATCTCGACCATTGTCTTTGGCTTGCTCTTCAGCCCGATTCGCCAGCGCGCGCAGGCGTTGATCGAGCAGCGCACCTATCGCCGCAAATACAATGCAGCGCAGACGCTGGCGCGTTTTGCTAATGTGGCGCAACATGAGGTGGACATCGACAAGCTCTCGACGGCGCTGCTGGCGTCGGTGGATGAGGCCATGCAACCCGAGCACGTGAGTGTATGGATGAAGAAACGGTGATATGACGACATTACGGCAACGCTTATCCCGCCTGTTCTCACGTTCTTCGAGCGTGGCGGAGACGGCTGTCGCAAGCCCGCCGGCGATGAACTTTACACCCATGCCGGAGATCGACATCCCACCCGATGATCCGCTCATTCGCTATCTGGAACGCCAGCCCGATGTCACCTTCGTTGAGATGATCGCCATCGACACACCCGCTGTGCGCGCCTTGCGCCGAGCCGGCGTCGCGCTGGTCGTGCCGCTGGTCAGCCAGGGTGAATTGGTCGGCATGATCAATCTCGGCGCGCGCAAGGGAGATCAACTGTATTCTGCCGACGACCGCGAGTTGCTGGCGAATTTGGCGACGCAGGCCGCGCCGGCGGTGCGCGTGGCGCAACTGGCGCGCAAACAGGAGATTGAGGCGCAAGCGCGCGAGCGCATCGAGCAGGAGTTGCGCGTGGCGCGCCTGATTCAGGAGACGCTTTTGCCGCGCGAGGTGCCGGTGTTGCCGGGCTGGAATATTGCGGCACTCTGGCGGCCAGCGCGCGAAGTAGGCGGCGACTTCTATGACTTCATTACGCTTTCGGATGGCCGGCTCGCCATCGTCATCGGCGATGTGACTGACAAGGGCGTGCCTTCAGCCATCGTCATGGCGACCACGCGCACGATGCTGCGCACTGCCGCCATCGAATCCGATTCGCCAGGTGATGTGCTGCAAATTGTGAATGAGCGGTTGGCGCGCGAGATCCCGCCAAAGATGTTTGTCACGTGCCTGTATGCCATCCTCGACCAGCACAGCGGCCTGCTGACGTATGCAAACGCCGGCCACGATTTGCCCTTCCGTCACCGGCACGGAGAAGTGCAGGAGATGCGCGCCACTGGCATGCCGCTGGGCCTGTTGTCTGGCATGCAGTACGAGGTGCGACAGACGGTGATCGAGGCCGGCGAGAGTGTATTGTTCTACAGCGACGGGTTGGTGGAAGCGCACAACACGCGCCGCGAGATGCTGGGCTTTCCGCGCTTGGGCCAACTCATGCAGCGCCGGCCAGCGCATGAAAACCTGATCGACTATCTGATGAATGAGTTGACGCGCTTTACTGGGCCGGGTTGGGAACAGGAAGATGATGTAACGCTGGTCACGTTGCAGCGCAGCGAGGGTCATTCCCCGCCGCCGCCTTTGCCGCTTGCCGGTGATATGCCGGAAGCGTTGCGCGTCTCGGATGAATGGCGCTCACTGGCGCAATTCGAGTTGCCAAGCGTGCCAGGCAATGAGCGCGAGGCAATGCAACGGGTCGATGAGGTTGTCGCCGGCGTCGGCCTGACCCGGAGCCGGCGTGATCGATTGAAGACCGCCGTGGCTGAATCGGTGATGAATGCCATCGAGCACGGCAATCAGAACCGCGCCGATCTGATGGCGGAGGTCGAGGTGCTGGCCTCGCCGCGCACATTGCTGGTGCGCATCGCCGATCAGGGTTTGAACAAACACATTCCGCCGGCGCAAATTCCCGATCTGGATGCAAAGCTCGCCGGCAAGCAATCCCCGCGTGGGTGGGGCTTGTTCCTGATCGAGAAAATGGTGGATCGGATGCGCACTTACACGGACGCATCGCATCACGTGGTGGAGTTGGAGATGGATATTGACCCACCTCCGCCCCCTCCTTGAAAGTGAAGGGGCCGGCGCTCCCACCCAAGTAGAGTGGAGTTGAAGGCGAGGTGGCAAAACGATCGCAATTCTGGCGGAATTTGTGCTTGGACTCTGGGCTTGAAATAATGTTGAAATAATGAGGGAAACATGCAATCGATAAAAATCAATGTCAATGTCAGGAAATTGAGCGCGAAGGCGAGCGTGATCGACATCGAAGGGGATGTGAACAATGCCGCCGAGCAGGCGTTGACCAACGCCTATGCCGAGGCGTCCAGCGGCGGCGCGCGCACGCTCATTTTGAATTTCACCAAGCTGGACTACATGAACAGCAGCGGCATTGGCTTGCTGGTGATGTTGTTGGTGCGCGCTAATCGCGCCGGCCAGAAACTGCTTGCGTTTGGCCTAAGCGACCATTACCAGCACATCTTTGAGTTAACGCGTTTGAATGAGGCCATCCGCATATTTCCCTCAGAAGCCGAGGCGGTCGCGAGTGTATAAAGGTTGATGGCGCATCGGAGCGTCGCTGTGAGGACGTCATCCGATCCTTCTTTATCCTGATCTTTGGCCTAATACTTTCGGCTGTTACGACTCGACACTTTAGGCAAGACAATATGCCTGCTTACTTTTTCTGTAGAAGATGACCGTCATTGTATAGAGTGTGATGGGCATACATGGCTCCATGACTACGATGATTCACACCAGCGAACAACTGCAGCCCAGCCGATTGCGCTTTGTGTTTCCGGTGGCGCTGTTTTTGGGCGTAGCGGTCATTTTGCTGCACGTGCTAATCGTCTTTGTCTTGCCGTGGCCGCCGGCGACGGTGTCGATGGTGAGCGATTGTCTGGAGTTTATCTATGGCTTTACTGCAGCGGGCGTGCTGATTTATGCGGCGTTTGTCGCCAAGCGCGTATCTCACCGCGTTGGGATTGCCTGGATGCTGATCGGCATTGCTTTTGCCATATATGCCGTCGGTGATGTGATCTGGGGCTTCATTGAAGTTGTGATGAAGACCAGTATCTATCCTTCATTGGCCGATGCAGCCTATCTGGCATTCTATGCCTACTTCATTGTCGGCATCTTCATCTTGCCGGCGCGCATGCTCAAACCCAACGAGCGTCTGCGCCTGATATTGGACATGGGCATCGTGACAGTCTCGTCGTTGATGTTGTTTTGGACACTGATGTTCAATCCCATCTTCAATCGCAACGAGTCGGATTCGCTTTCACTCTTCGTGTCCATCGCCTACCCCTCGATGGGTATGGCGCTGTTGCTCGGTGTCGTTGCCATCATATTGAGTTCGGGCCGGCTGCAATCATTCCACGTTCTGCTTGGGTTGAGTGCACTGACCATGGTCATCGCAGATGTTATCTTCAATACGCAGATGATCCGGGGAACCTATGTCAGCGGCTCGCTGGCAGATGTCATGTATGTTGTCCGCTATGTGCTGGCGGCGTGGGCCGGCATCAAGCTGATAGCAGTGGCGCGTCGCTGGCCAAATGAGATCGTCAATCCATTTGATGACAGGCCCGCGACCAATCCGATCAGACAATCGTCCCGCAAAGTTGCATTTCTTGTGCCATATGTGTGGATTGGTCTGGCGTTTTGTTTGCTGGTATACGAGCATTTTGTCAGCCTGGCCGACCCTTCCCAGTCCACCTTCAATATCGCTGCCCTGGGATTGGCGACCATCATCATCCTTGTCCTCGTGCGGCAATTTGTTCAACTCAAGGAAACGATTCGCC
This sequence comes from Thermoflexales bacterium, assembly GCA_039810125.1. Classification (GTDB taxonomy): domain Bacteria; phylum Chloroflexota; class Anaerolineae; order J036; family Brachytrichaceae; genus JBDHWI01. The sequence continues at coordinate 24,123 of JBDHWI010000011.1, forward strand.
TATCGGCTGATTTGTCGCTCCTGCTGGAATCATCGCGCATCCTGGCGTCGCCCTTTCAATTGCATGATGCGCCTCGCGTCGCGCTGAAGCAACTGTCAATTGTGCTGCCCTTCGATAAGGCGACCATCGCGTTGCCCAAGCATGATGGCACCATCCAACTTGCCACCGCCACTTACGCCGATGAGATATTGATGGTGCAACCCTACCGCTCGCTTTCATCGGTGCACATGTTGTGGCGCGCGCTGGAAGTTCAAAAGGTGGCGACCAGCGAATCTCCGCCGGCCAGTGTGGCCGATGCGCAGGAGGCCGTAGCTGCCATGCTTGGCGGATCGGCTGCCAACCCCTCGATGCTGTCGTGGATGATCGCCCCGCTCATCGTCAACGACCTCACCGTCGGCCTGGTGGCCGTTGGCTGCCGCCGGCCACTGCGCTACACCAGCGAACATGCCAGCTTGTTCGTTGCCTGGTCTCGTCAGGCTGCGGCGGCCATCGAGAATGCGCGCTTGCGGCGGCATGAAACCCAGGCTGCAGCGGCTTCGGAGCGCAGCCGGCTGGCGCGCGAATTGCATGATTCCGTGTCGCAGGCGCTATATGGCGTGACGCTGGGCATTCAGACCGCGCAGGTCATTCTGGATGGCGAATCGTCTGCGCGTGAGCCATTGAACTACTCGCTCAACCTGGCCAACGGCGCCTTGGCCGAGATGAAGGCGCTGATCTTCGAGTTGCGACCCGAGACGCTTGCCACCGAGGGTTTGGTGCAGGCGCTGCGCAAGCAAACGGATGCGCTTTGCAAGCGCCACAAGATTGATGCGCGCATCAGTGCGCCGGAGGAAGAGCCGGCGATTTCATTTGATGCCAAAGAGGCGCTTTACCGCATCGCGCTCGAAGCCGTGCAAAACACCATCCGCCACGCCCAGGCCACGCGCGTCGATATTTCGATATCGCAACGCGACGACAGAATCGCCCTCGAAGTGCGGGACAACGGGCGCGGTTTTGATCCCAAGGCGACCTACACCGGCCACTTGGGGTTGATCTCGATGCGCGAGCGCGCTGATCAACTGGGCGGCACGTTTGTGGTGGAGAGCGAACTCGGTCGAGGCGCGTGCATTCGCGTTTCAGTGCCGATGATCGAGTCCAACTCAAGTGACGAGGTCGATACGATCAGCCTTTCTTCTCGTCGTTGATGAAACTGGAGATGATGAGCAGGATCACGCCCGAGACGATGAAGATGTCGGCGAAGTTGGACACCGGCCAGTCGAAGCCGATCTGCGGGATGCGCAAGTGAATGAAGTCAGTGACGTAGCCCTGCCGCAGCCGGTCGATTAGGTTGCCCATCGCTCCACCCAGTTGCAACCCCATGGCTGCGCGCGACAGCCAGTCGCCGGCTGGCAGCCTCGGCGCGTAATACAAAATCACACCAGTCACGATCACTGCGACAATGATGAAGAACAGACCGCCATTCTGGAACAGGCTGAAGGCTGCGCCGAAATTCTGCGTGCGCGTCCAATTCAGATAGGGGTCAATGAACGGCACCGTGGCGTAAAGGTCAATGTTCGCTTCAACGATGCGTTTGGTGACTTGGTCAATGATGGTGCAGATCAAAGCAATCGCGAGCAGCAGCCCATAGCGTTGCAAAAACGACGTGGGCTGCTGCGTATTTTTCGTGATGGCGGTATCGTTGCTTGTCATTGCGCTTGTCGAGGCTTGTTGGCCAGAATGGAGTACGCAAGGAGCAGCGCGCCGGCCAGCATGGCGACATGGGCAAGGTTGAAGATCGGCAATGCGCCGATGTGGATGTAATTCATCACCGAGCCGAAGGCGACGCGATCGAACAGGTTGGCTATCATGCCGCCGATGATGAGGCCAAACGCAGTCGAATGCGCCATACTGCGGCTTTGCCCGCCATAGAACGCCACGATCAACAGACAGATTGCCAAACCAGTGAGTTCGGCGGCGATGGACAGGCCATTGTTGATGAGGTTCAGCGGCGCCAGCCGCACCAGCCCGCTCAGCGTCGAATCGCCTTGCACGAGCATTTTGCCGAGCCGGTCGAGAATGAACATGCCGGCAGCGACCGACAAGATCAACCAGATGCCGGCGGTGAATATCTGGGGGCGGGCTGTCGCCCCACGCGCATGGTTGGTGGCGCGCGCTTCGCCGGCGGTTGCAGGCAGCGCAGCTGCTGTTGCGCCGATGATCGTCATGTTGGGCAGCGCCGTGGCGCTGTGCATCTCGATTGCCTCGCCGTCGCCCGATTGCACCAATCGCAATGCGGTTGCCACATCGCGAATCTCCACGCCGATGAAGCTGGGCGATGCTCTGAATAGATCGAGCAGTCGCGCGTCTTCTTCCATGGTTGCAGCCCATTCATCGCGGCCCTCAGCGACATGGGCGCTGCGGGCGCGCCGCTCCAGGTTGCCCAACAGCGGCGCATCGAATCGCGCCGCGTCAAAAAGCGCCGGCGAGATCACGCGCAACGCGCACAACTTTGCGATCATCGGACCGCTGATGCTGCTGCGATGGCCGTCGGCGCTGCGCTTTGCCAGTCCGCGCATGGCTGCGCGCCAGTATTCGCCGGCGCACTCAATACCGTAACGGTCTTCGCTCAGCGCGCCAACCAGCACCTGCACGCTGGCCTGCGGAATGTCCGATGCAATTGGTTTTGGTGATTGCTTGATGCGTGGTTGATTGGCTTGAGCCGGCTGCTTGAAGGCCGATCCCTGCAAATCGATGCGCTCGGTCAGCCATTTGTAGAGCAATTCGCGACCTTCTTCACCCAGTTTGCTGTGCAGCGCAGGTTCATCTGCAGCGATGATCGTGGCGCAGTGCTGCGCATTCAAGAAATACTTGCTGGCTTCGAGCAATTCCATCGCGTGGCCGGCGCTGCATTTGTCGAGGTTGTCGATGGCGATGACGAAGGTTGAGTTCGACAGCGTGATGGTGCTGTTGATGAGGCCGGCGAAGGCGGCGCGGAAATGATGCGCAAAGGCAGCTGCGGCCAGCGTGGCGCTGTCATCATTGTGCTGCTCGTGCTGCACCAGTTCGTTCAACTCGTCGCGCAGATCGTCGATGATCGCAGTTGCGCCAGGCTGCTGAGCCAGTTTGTCGAGCGTGGCGAAAATGAGGCGCTGCCACGGCGCAATGTCGCTGGGCAGGTTGGCAGCGTTGACGACAGCGCAAACGACGCGGCGATGCGCCGGCGTCCTGGGTGACCGCAGACCCTTGTCCAACTGTGCGATGAGCGTGCTTTTGCCGCTGCCACGCGCGCCAAACAGGCCGATGGCTTTGCGGCTTGCTGGCAGGTCGAGCGCGCCCAGCAATCTCTGCAACGCCTGCGATTGTTCGCCGGCCAGTTGCACGTCAAGCGCGGTTTGTTTTTGGGCTGTCTGTGTTGTCATTTTGCGCCTCGCTGTCACTTAAAATCTGGCAGAACCTCTGAGACCCGTCAGGTTTTTCATTCTCCGACCTTTTCAATGGTCACGGTTAAATTTTCGCCGTCGAATGCGTCGCTGGCAGTGTGCTGGCCGGCGTCCCCAGCGCGCAGATCCACGCTCAGCGTTTCACCCTTCACATACTCTGCGCACGCTGTGATGGCCGTCGCCAGCCGTGCCGACGCCCGATACTGCGTGCGGATGCGATCGGAGATGCGCAAACCGGCGCTTTTGCGCAGGTCGTTGATGCGCCGCACGACTTCGCGCGCCAACCCTTCGTTGATAAGCGCGTCATTTAGCGCAGTGTCCAACCCGACGACGATGCCGCCTTCGCCAGCGACTACCAGCCCCTCGCGCGGCATGGCCTGCACCAGCACTTCATCAGCCTGCAGCGTCACCCCATTCACCGCCACCGGCCGGCCCGCCTTCACTGTCGCAGCCACATCGCTCGGGTCGAGTGCGACCAGGCCGGCTTTCACTTTTGGCAAATCCGCACCCAGTTTCTTGCCGAGCTTCTTCAAGTCGGGCAGCACGCGATAGGTCACCAACTCCCCCTCGCGCTGCACGAACTCAATCTCCTTCACATTCAACTCGTCGGTGATGATGTCGCGCTGCGCAGCGATGGCATCGCGCGCCTCGGCGTCGGCGACGATCATGGCGCGCGCCAGCGGCTGGCGCACCTTCACCTTGCTTTGTGCGCGCGTGCTGTGTCCCAAATTCACCACGGTTCTTGCCAATGCAGTTTGCCGCAAGAGCGCTTGCTCGGCATCAGTCAATGCGCGGGTTGTGGGGTAGGGCTGATGATGTACGGAGAATTTTGATCCTTGAATGTTGAATTGCAAATCTTCGTGTTCGGGTTCGGCATTCAACGTCGTGGATTGATTGACCAGGTTTTGCCACATCGCTTCGGTGAGGAAGGGCAGGAAAGGTGCGAGCAGCCGGCACAACGTAGTCAGAACTTCGAACAGCGTGCTGTAGGCTGCCTGCTTGTCCGGTGTCATCTCGCTGCCCCAGAAGCGGTCGCGACTGCGGCGCACATACCAGTTGCTCAGGTCATCGATGAATTGCTCGATACCCAGTGCCGCCGGCCGCGCATCAAACGCATCCAGCGCTGTGATCACGGCGTTTGTCGTCTCGGCCAGGCGGGCGAGGATCCATTTGTCGAGTGAATTGTGAGCCGGCGTGGCGCCATGCTGTGCCTGCGGGTCCCACTTGTCTGCGATGGCGTATGTCACGAAGAACGAATACACGTTCCATAGCGGCAGGATCAAGTTGCGACGCACTTCGCCCAGCGTGTGATAGCCGAAGAGCAGATTGTCGTCGTATTTCTGGCGCGCATAGAGCCAGCGCATCACATCAGCGCCGGCTTTGTCGGCTGCCTCATTGAATTCGATGCTGTTGCCGGCGCTCTTGTGCATCGGCTTGCCTTTTTCGTCAAACAGTGTGGCATAGCCCAGCACGGTCTTTGCCGGCATGTATTCTTCCAGCACCGTGCTCATCGCAATCAGCGAGTAGAACCAGTTGCGGAATTGGCCGGGGAAGCTCTCAGTGATGAAGTCGGCCGGAAACCACTTCTCCCAGTAGGCGCGGTCGGTGCGATAGCCGAGCGTGGAATATGCGACGATGCCGGCGTCGAGCCACGGGTTGCCCACATCCGGCACGCGCGTGCCGATCAAGCCTGTCTCCGGGTGTTTGATCTTCACGGCATCGATGAAGGGCCGATGCGGTGTGTGACCATCGAACACATCCCAGCCTTCCACGGCGCGCGCTTTCAACTCTTCATAGCTGCCGATCACCTCGAATGTGCCGTCAGGATATTCCCAGATTGGCAGTGCCAGCCCCCAGTAGCGCTTCTTGCTGATCATCCAGTCGTGCATGTTGCGCAGCCAGTCCAGCTCGCGCTCCTTGCCGAACGATGGGATCCAGTTGATCTGCTGTGACACGCTCATCATGTCGTAACGCAGATCGTTCATGCTGATATACCACTCATTGACCTGGCGATAGACGAGCGGTGTGCCGCAGCGCCAGCAATGCGCGTAGCGGTGGGTGTATTTATCACGGCGGTAGAAGAAACCCTTTGCTTTCAACGCGGCTTCCACCATATCCGGCACGTCGTGGGCGAATTTGCCGCTGAGGTCGCCGAAGCCGGCGAGATACACGCCCTCTTCGTCCAGTGGCGCAACGCTCGGCATGCCATGTGTCTTGCCCAGTTGGTAGTCCTCAGGGCCGCAACCAGGCGCGTTGTGGACGATGCCTGTGCCTTCTGCCTCGCCAACCTCGTCCCACAAAATTACAGGATGCTCGAAGGCGCGATCGAGGCCGTGCTTGTCCTGCCACTGCTTTAGCGCGTCTTGCCACGCCGGCAGTTCATCGAACAGCCCCTCGTATGTCCAACCCTGCATTGCCTCGCCGGCGAGCGTGCCAATCACTTCGTAGTCGCCGCGGATGATGCTGGCGATGGTCTTATCGCTCAACACATAGATGGCTTCCTCGCCGTCTTTGTGAGTCTGCTTCACCAGGGCGTAGGTGAGTTTGGGGCCGGCGGCGGCCATCACGTTGGCGGCCAGCGTCCACGGCGTGGTCGTCCAGGCCAGCAGATATTTGTTTGGCGTGCGGGCAAATTTCTCCGCGCCATCATTTTGCCATTGCACGCCGGCGACGTTGAGCGCCTTCAGCTTCATGCGCACGGTGATGGCTGGATCAACGCGATCCCTGTAACCCTCAGTGTCGATTTCGTGCTGGCTGATGCCGGTGGCGCAGCGTGGACACCATGGAATGACGTCGCCGCCGCGATAGACCCAGCCGTTTTCGTAGCACTTTTTGAGGAACGACCAGATCTGGTAATTGTTCTCGGTGCTGAAGGTGAAATATGAGCCGGCGAGTTCAGGCAGGCCAAGTTCGCCCACCAGTTGCTCGACCGTGCCATGCACTTGCCGGCCACCGCGCTCCAGCGTGATGTGCAACTGCGGGTCTGCAACGATCTTCTGCGCCAGATCGCGCAACTCGTCGGTGTCGTTCCAGTCCATCCAGTAGCCCAGCCGGATCGATTGATCGGTTTGTTGCGCAGCGCTGTTCAACACGCGTTGCTTGCACAGGTTGATGAACTTCGTCATGCCAAACGCCTCGATATCGCGCTTGCTCTTGAAGCCCATCTCCTTTTCGACATTTACCTCGACCCACAACCCCTGGCAGTCGAAGCCGTTCTGCCAGCGCTGATTGTGGCCCTGCATGGCCTTGTAGCGCTGCCACAGATCCTTGTAGGTGCGGCCCCAGGCATGATGCACGCCCATCGGATTGTTCGCAGTGATGGGGCCGTCGATGAATGAAAAACGCTTCTCGCTATTCGCGAGTAATTCGCGCAGGCGATCAAATGCCTTCGTGCGCGTCCAGAAGTGCAGCACCTCGCGCTCTTGCGCGGGGAAATCTACTTGATTCGATACCGGCTGAAACATCAAATACCAACTGTAGAAGATAAGATCGAAAAAACGATGATACTACAATGACCCCTCACATGCAGAACCCAACAAGCAAAGGGCCGCGCCGTCGGCCCGTCGTCGGCGTGCTGGTCGGCATCATCCTGCTCACCATCCCGTGCTATCTGATCGGCTTTGCCGCGCTGTTCATCTTGCAGCAGAACAACCCGATCCTGATTGCGCCGGCGATTACGGCCACGCCAGCGCTCATTCCCACTCAACCCCTGCCGGCCACGCCCACGCTTGGCGCATTGCTGCCCACGCAGCCGGCGTTGCCCACCGTCACGCAGCCGGCGCTTCCTACAGCCACCGTTGCGCTGCCCACTGCAACGCTCACTGCCGTGCCGATCATCGAGCCGACACCCTTGCCATCACCCACGCTGACTGCGGTGCCGACGTTAGCCGCAACAGCGCCACCTACGCCGATCCCCTAGACACTGGGAATGGTCGGGAATGATGAAGTGTGGATGTTGGGTTGACTGGGTTCACATTTGCACCACACAACGCAAAATCCACGTTTCAAAATTCTCACGGCGCCGGCGTCACATTGACCTGATCACCTGCCGGCTGCAGCACCACGTCACCGGCGATGGTGGCTGTGTTCGGACAACTGTTGTAGTTGTCACCCAGCACCACGCGGGCCACGGCCTCGCTGCTGGGATCGGGTTGCGACAACACGTTGTCGCCGTTCACGCGGAACACGTCCTGCAAGCGCGCCAGCGGTGAACCCTTGCGGGTGGTGCTGTAATTGATGATCTGCGTGTTCGGGAAGAGATCGCCTTCCAACTTGTCGACCTTTATCACCTGGAAGCCTTCCCAGCCCAGACGCTCCGCCGCCACCAACTCCATATCGGGCTTCGATGAGGCGTTGACCACCTCGACCTTGGGGCGGTTCTGCGTCTGGTTGCCCGCCGGCGGCGCAAGCGCTTCGGCGATGTAGGGAATCGTCTGCTCGGTTGGGATCAGCACCGATGCGCCATCGCCGCGCGTGAACGATTTGACGATGGGCCAGGTGATGACGCGGCTCTTGATCGCGTCATTTTCCAGCCGGCGCGCGATGTCGACCAGCGGCAGGATGTCGGTTGGCCCCATGTTTGTCTCCATGCTGTCGCGGAATTGCGCATACATGGCCACAGCATTTGAAAGCAGGTTGCCCTCGCGCGCCTTGCGATAGATGGCGCGCAGCACTTTCTGCTGCCGGCGCGCGCGGTCGAAGTCGGTGGTGGAGTAGCGCGCACGCGAATAGCCGAGCGCTTCCTTGCCATTCAGCGTCATCAGGCCGGGGTAGAAATCAAGATCAAGCCGGCCATTCGGTGAATCCTTGTCGGGGAAGGTTTCATGCAGCTCGCATTCCACCAGCACGTTCACGCCGCCCAGTGTGTCGATCACCTTGCGAAAGCCGGAGAAGTCGATGCGCGCAAAATGGTCGATCTTGATGCCGAAGTTCTTACGCAGCACGAGTGCCAGATAGGCCGGCCCGCCGCCCTCGTAATTGTTGATGTAGCCGTATTCGTAGACTGTGTTGATGCGATCTTGGCGGCCATCGGGAAATTTCACCTGCAAGTCGCGCGGAAACGACAACATGCTCACCGATGGCACATTCGGATTGATGCTGACGACCATGATCGAGTCGGTGCGCGCGAGATGCTCGTTGGCCGAAGCGTCGCTGCCCAACAAAAGGATGTTGTGGGTGCCGGCGGCCTGTTGCAACAGTGGCGCGTCATTCGCGTCGAGTTGATCTGCGCTCACGCTCATGTTCACCGGCAGTGGCGTGGCGATGGCTTGCGTGTCGGGCAGAGGCGTCGCCGGCGTGCCGGTGACATCGGCTGCAGCGGTTTGCGCCGGCTGCAGCGGCGTGGCAGTGGCGAGTGCAACCGCCGCGTCTTGCCCCGGCGCCGGCGTGGCGGTCGGCTGGCCATTGTTCAGCAGGGCCTCAGCCGGCGATTGCGTGGCTTGTTGCAAGGGCAGGGCGGCTGGTTGCACTGGCTGCGTGGATGGGTTGCCAACCCAATTCACGCCAAAGCCGATCGATAGCAGAACCACCAAGACCAACAGAGTCTCGAATACTCGTGCGACGCTTCTTTCCATGCCTGCCGATTAAATCATAAAATGTGGAAAAGTTGTGGATAAAAATTAGGCAATTTACGGATAATCGCGCAGGGAGCCTGTGGGCAAGTCGCGGTGATGCGTGACCGCTGATCCCAGCGCTGCGATCTCGCCATCTCGATTTTTGTCCCTTCACTCCCTCCTATTTTCATCCCTTCTCTGTTACATTCATAACCCAACATGGCAACCCTCGGCGCACAAGTCGTTCCCTCGCGCATCATCGAACTCCGCCGGCTGCTGGCTGAACTCAGCGCAGATGACCTCGGCATGTTGGATGAATCGCTCGGCGAATGGATGAATCGGCTGCTGGGTCGCGAGGCGCTGGCGAGCGTGGTGTTGCCAACCGCCGGCTCAACCTTCTTGTGCCTGATGAACACCGACGCCGCCGGCTTGATGGTGATCGAACGTGGCAAGGTTGGCGCAAGGGTGCGCGCGCTCGCCGTCACACCCGATATGCGCCGGCGCGGATTGGCGCGCACGATGCTCGAAGCGGCGGATGGGTTCATCGTCGAAGCCGGCTTGCACTGGCTATGGATGCAGGTGCCAGCGGGCAACTTGCCGGCGACTGCCTGTGCGTTGTCGTCCGGCTATCGCCGCTATCGCCCGCAGTTCATGCGCCGCGAACGCACCGGGCTGCTGTCGCTCCCGCTTGGCCGCGCGCATGTGGAAGCGCTGGAAGCTGGCGAGGCGGGACAACTGGTGGCGCAATGGATCACGACTGCTGTGCGGCAGGGTGATGCCTGGTGCAGCGAACTTGCGTCACAAGACCTGCTTCCGCTCAGTTTCCCGCATGATGAAGGCACGTCATATTTGCTGGTGAGCGGCGCAGATGAAGTGGGTGTGGCGCACTTCGCCGGCGATGCGGCACAGCGCCGGCTGTGGTTGTGGCTCGACCAACCCATCTGGAATACATCGCGCGAGAGAAACGTGCTGAAGGCGGTGCTGGACACGCTGGGTGATGTGCCGCCGGCGCTGGAGATCGAGTTTGGCAGCCACGGGCATCTGCGCGCTTCGCTTGAGCTGTACAAGTCGCTCGGCTTCAAGCCGGCGGTGCGCGATGCGGTGGTGATGGTGAAGCGGGTGGGGTGAATCCAGAATAGAACAAGTCCTTCAAGTCTTTGGAGCTTGTTCGTTCGCGGTCTCGCTCAGACTTTGATGCCGCGCTTCTTTGCCATCTTCTCGATCTGCTCGCGCTCGTCGCCGCTCAGGTCGTGCGGCACGCTGACCATGACGCGCAGATACAGGTCGCCGAACTCGTCGCGATTGAGCTTGGGCATGCCACGCCCGCGCAGGCGAATGCGCCGGCCGCTCGATGTGCCGGCAGGAATCTTCACTGCAATCGTGCCGGCCAGCGTCTGCACCGACGTTTCACCGCCCAGCATCGCCGTGAATGCGTCCACCACCACATCACGATACAGGTCATCTTCCTTGCGCTCGTAGTCCGCGTTGGGCATCACCTCGACCACGAGATACAGGTCGCCGGCCTGACCACGCGCATTTTTGCCGCCCTGGCCGCGCACGCGCACCTTGCTACCGGTCTTCACGCCGCGTGGAATCTTCACTTCCAAGTCGGGCTGGCCACTCTTTTGCAGCACGCGCGTCGTGCCGTGATAGGCCTCTTCCAATGAAATCTCGACGCCTTGCTCGAAGTCGCGCGGCGCGCGCACATTCTGGCCGCTTGCGCCAGAGAATACCTGCTGGATGAAATCGCTGAAATTGAGGTCTTCTTCGAATGCGCTACGCCGGCTGCGTCCTGAACTGTCTGTGTTGCCGGCTTGGCCGCCGCGCATCCATTGTGACCAGTCGTAGTCGCCGGCCTGCCCGCCGGCGCGCTGGTACTCGCGGAAATTGCTGCCGAGCTGGTCGTACGTCTTTCGTTTCTCAGGATCGCCCAGCACCTCGTAGGCTTCGTTGATCTCCTTGAATTTCTCCTCGGATTTCTTGTCGCCCTTGTTTGCATCGGGATGATGCTGGCGCGCAAGTTTGCGAAATGCCTTCTTGATCTCGTCTTGATCCGCGCTTTTGCTGACGCCAAGAACCTTGTAGTAATCCTTGTATTCCATGCCTTTCCTGCTGTCCCCAGGTTGGATTTATACATCATTCGCGCTAGTGAGATATAAGCGCGGTTCTGCCTGGGCAAGCCCGACACGCTGCCCGCCGGCACGGCGATGAGCGACCACGCGATACGGCATTCTGTGCTTAAATGCAAACGTCATGTATAAAAATCTCAATCTGGGCGCCATTGGTCACTCGTTGCCTTTCGATCAGGCCTGCGCGCTTGCGACCAAATACAACTTCGCCGGCATCGACCTCGATCTCGCCTACCTGGGCAAAATCGTCGCTGAGCAGTCACTGCAAGCAGCCAGGAACTGGTTTGCAACCACCGGCCTGAAGCCTGGCGCGATCGGCGTCAGTGCGAAGTGGCGCGAGACCGACAACGAAGATGCCTTCCAGAACAGCCTGGACACCTTTGCTGAAGAGGTGAGCCTGGCGGCGGAGTTGGGCAGCACGCGCTGCACCACATGGGTGATGCCGCGCTCAGCCACACACGACTTCTACGCGCATTGGGACGTGACTGTGCCACGTTTGCAGAAGGTCGCGCGCATTCTGGCCGATCATGGCATGTGGCTTGGGCTGGAATTCGTGGGGCCGGCCACGTTGCGCACGGGCAAATATGACTTTATCCATACGATGGACGGGATGCGCGCCTATGCCGCCGCCGCCGGCACGCGCGGCAACAACAACACCGGCCTGCTGCTCGATTGCTTCCATTGGTACACCGCGCACGCCTCGCTGGCCGATTTGGCCTATCTTGACCCGAAGGAGATCGTTTATGTGCATGTGAACGATGCAGCCAAAGGTCGCAGCCCCGACGAACAGATAGACAATGAGCGCGAGATGGTCGCCGCCACCGGCGTGATCGATATCCAGGGCTTCATTGCGGTGCTGAAGAAGATCGGCTACACCGGCCCGGTCACGGTGGAGCCTTTCAACAAGGCAGTGCGCGAGATGAGCACGGAAGATGCAGTGAAATACACCAGCGAATCGCTGGACAAGGTGCTCTGACGCAACTCGCGGGCGCGTGAATTTCAAGGCAGATGAGACCGACACACAAGGAGAATGACGCGATGAGCAAACAACGTATTCTTCATCTGGCTGGCATCGGGTTGATGCTGGCATCGATGCTGGGCAGTGCGCCGGCTTTCGCCGCCGGCGAGCCGGTCACGACGCTTGACGCGGTTGAAAATGCAACGCTCTACATCGAAGCCAAAGGCCTCTATTGGGACTTTGAAAATAGCGAGCAAAAGGTAGGCGATTGGACCGGCTCTGGCTTCGTCATCGATCCAACCGGCATCGCTGTGACGAACAACCACGTCGTCGCCGGCGCGTCCACGCTCAATGTCTACATCGGCGGCAAGGGCGACCCGATCAGCGCAAAAGTGCTGGGACGCTCTGAATGCTCGGATCTCGCCGTGATTCAGCTGGATGCGGACGGCCTGAGCTACATGGACTGGTATTCCCAAACGCCGAAAGTCGGCTTGAAGGTCTATGCCGCCGGCTTTCCCTTGAGCGACCCGCAATTTGATTTGCAGGATGGCATCATCAGCAAGGTCAAGGCCGGCGGCAACACCTCATGGGCTTCCATCAAGCAGGTTCTGCAACATAGCGCCTCGCTCAACCCGGGCAACAGCGGCGGCCCGCTGGTTACTGAAAACGGCGCGGTGGTGGGCGTGAACTATCGCTCGCGCGATGCCGTCAAACAGTACTTCGCCATCGCCCGTGACGAAGCGCTGCCGTTGATCAAGTCGATGCGCACGGGCAAAGATGTCGACACGCTCGGCGTTGCGCCGGAGGCTGACGTCCTGACGCTGGCCGGCGACAAATTCCCCGGCATCTGGGTCACCGCCATTCAATCTGGCTCGCCGGCGGATAAGGCCGAATTGAAGCCCGGCGATTTCATCTACGAGATGGAGGGCATCCCGCTCTCGGAAGATGGCACGATGAAGGCGTTTTGCAATGTGGTGCGCAGCCACAAGGCCGGCGATCCCATCACCATGAAGGTATTGCGCGTGCCGACCAGCGAATTGCTCGAAGGCCAGTTCAACGGCCGCGCGCTAAAGGTGACAGGCTCGGTCGACGTGCCGCAGTCCAATGCAAATGCAACGCCAGAAGCGCCGCAGGGCGAAGCGTCGCTTGAGTTGATCAATGAGTCGAAGCAGACCATTGCCGGCTTCAACTATGTCTCGCCGGACGCCAAGGACTGGGGCGACAACCTTCTTGGCGATGTGACCATCGCGCCAGGTGAGAGCTACGTGGTGAAGGGGTTGACGGCCGGCAGCTTTGACATGCGTGCGTTGAACGAAGACGGCAAGTCGATGGGCTCGCTCTACAACGTCAACATGGATGGCGACCTGAAGTGGACTGTGCGCGGTCTCGCCGATCTGCCAAAGGGCGCGAAGATCAAGTTGCAAGACGACTTTAGCAACCCCGACAACTGGGATACGTCTTCGAGCGAATTCTCTGAGATCAGCGTGCAGGATGAGACCTATGTCATCACGTTGAAGCAGGCAAACCGCCTGGCGTGGGGCAGCTACAACAGCTTCAAGACGAACGGCGGCTTTCTGGCGGAGGTCAGTTGCAAGGTGGATGTGGATGGCGGTCTGTGCGGCATCGGCTTCTCATCCGATGACAGCAACCTGCTCTGGTTCCAGATCAATCCGTCGAAGCAGGAGTATTCGCTGCAGCATCTGAAGAAGGGTGAATGGCAGGACAACCTGATCGATTACACCACGTCGGCCTACATCTCTCCGGTTGGCTCGAACTCGCTGGCGATTGGCCGGCAGGGCAAGACGATCAGCCTCTACATGAATGGCACCTTGATCGATTCGATCAATGCCAACCCAATTCCAAATGGCTACGTGATATTTGGCGGAGGCACTACTGAGAACGTCGAGACGGCCACTGCCACGCTCGATACTTTAACGATCTGGCAGGTGAGGTGAACGAGGGTGGGTCGGAGCGATTCAATCGCTCCGACCTTTTTTATTTTCCCGCCGGCGTCGGCTTTGCTGCCTTGCGTGTTCGCCATTGTCCGCGCGCATTCACAACTCGTTTGCGCACCGCCGGCAGCCGCAGCGCCAGCAACCCCAACACCAGCGCGCCCCACAGCAGCGGCTCAGGCTGGCCTATCACCGATTTCACGAGCAGCCCAAAATGCAGTACGCCGACTGGCACAGCGATGTAGACCCATCTATGCAATGACTTCCAGCGTTGTCCCAGACGCCTCATCCAGCCGCGCGTGCTGGTGATGGCCAGCGGCGCAAGCATCACAAAGGCGATGAAGCCGGCGATGACGTAGTACTTCTCGACAATAGCCTGCGCGATCAGTTGCAGGTTCACGCCATAATCCAGCACCACAAAGGTGAAAAGATGCAGCCCGAGATAGAGAAAGCCGTATAGCCCCAGCGCGCGCCGCACCTTTAGCGCATCACGCAGACCAAACACCGTGTTCAGCGGCGTGCAGGCCAGCGACAGCGCCAGCAACACCAGGCCGGCCTTGCCGGTGCGCAGCGTGATCTCCTGGATGGGGTTGGCGGTGAGGTTGTAGCGATAGTTGTCGACGACGAGCATCGCCAGCGGCAACAGCGCGCCTACATGCGCAACCACGCGCAGCCAGTTCGAGCGGAACCAGGTCATGGTCAAACGTCCCGTGCGCTGATTCCCAGGCTCCAAGTTTGAAGTGTCGTTAAGCACTTGGAACTCCGAACTCAGCACTCTGAACTAATAGTTCGCCTGCAAGTCCAGCCCCTTGTAAAGATCGGCGACTTTGTCGGTGTAGCCGTTGAACATGAGCGTGCCGCGCCGGCCATATTCGCCGATGCGCCGCTCGCTGGCCTGACTCCAGCGCGGGTGTGGCCTGGTTGGGTTCACGTTGGAATAAAAACCATATTCCTGCGGCGCGAGCGTGTTCCACAGCGTCGCCGGCTGCTCCGCCACCAGATCGATCTTCACGATCGACTTGATGCTCTTGAAGCCGTACTTCCACGGCGCTGCCAACCGCAGCGGCGCGCCGTTCGCCGGCGGCAGATCATGACCATACAGGCCGGTCACCATCAGCGCCAAGTCGTTCATGGCTTCGTCTATGCGCAGTCCCTCGGTGTAGGGCCACGGATACGGCGCGCTCAGCCCGGGCATTTGTGCTGCATCGGCTGCTGACTCGAAGCGCACATACTTCGCCTCGCGCTTCGGGTCGACCGCTTTGAGCAGCTTGTGCAGCGGAAACCCCGTCCACGGGATAACCATGCTCCAGCCTTCCACGCAGCGCAGGCGGTAGATGCGCTCTTCGGAACCGAACAGGGTTTTCAAGTCATCGATGTCGTAGGTCTTTGGGTTATTCACCAACCCGCCAACCTGCACCTGCCAGGGTGAGGTCTTGAAATCTTTCGATAACGCTGCCACACCCTCCTTGTCGGAGGTGAATTCGTAGAAATTGTTGTAGCTGGAAATGTCTGCAAACGAATTTGCAGCATCACCCAGTTCATCGCGCTTCACGGCAGTGGCCGGCAGTGGCGTGCTGGCGTCGTTTTGGCTGGATGTCGTCGCCGGCGCTGCATCTTGCGCAAGCTGCTGCCCCAATTGCCCGCCGCACGCGGTCAATGCCGCCGAGCCGAGCGCCAGCGTGCCCAGCCGCAACGCGCGCCGGCGCGAAAGATACACAGCCTCTGGGGTGATCTCGGATGAGCGGATCTTTTCCATGCCGGCGATGCTAAACACGAAAGATTACACGGCGCTTAACCATTTCGACGAATTTCCAACTGCAACCCGCAGCCGGCGATCCTGCGAGACCGTTCTACAATCAGCGCCGATGACGCCGCCGGCACATTCCGTCGATGAGTTGCGCAGTCTGCTCAAGCAGCATTTCAGACTGGACGATTTTCGCGCCGGCCAGCGCGCCGCCATCGAGCATGTCATCGCCGGCCGGCACACCCTCGTCGTCATGCCCACCGGCAGCGGCAAATCGCTCATCTTTCAGGTTTGCGCGCTTGCCATGCCCGGCACCGCGCTCGTCATCTCGCCGCTCATCGCACTGATGAAGGATCAAGTCGACCGCCTGCAACAACTCGGCGTTGCGGCCACCTTCATCAATAGCTCGCTCAGTTCGCAGGAGCAAGCGCGCCGGCTTGACAAAATGGCGCGTGGTGATTGGAAGCTGGTCTATATTGCGCCAGAGCGGCTGCGCAGCCCAGCCTTTGTCAATGCGCTCAGGCCGGTGCAAATTTCGTTGCTCGCCATCGACGAGGCGCATTGCATCTCGCAGTGGGGTCACGACTTCCGCCCCGATTACCTGCGCCTCGGCGAGACGCGCAAGGCGCTCAACCATCCCATCACCGTGGCGTTGACTGCGACCGCCACACCGGAGGTGCAGGACGACATCGTGAAGCAGTTGGACTTGCCATCTGCCGAGCGCATCGTCACCGGCTTTCAGCGTCCCAATCTCGTCTTTCATGTGCGCTTCGCGCCTGATCTGCGCGCCAAGCAGGGCGCCATCCGCAAGGTGCTGGGCGCGGTGAAGGGCGCCGGCATCATTTACGTTGGCACGCGCCGCGAGGCCGAAGAGCTTGCGACCACGCTTGAAGCCGAATATCGCGTGCCAACCTATGTGTATCACGGCGGCATGGAGCGCAGCGCGCGCGCGACTGTGCAGGATGCCTACATCAGCGACCCAAACGCGATCATGATTGCGACGAATGCGTTTGGCATGGGTGTGGACCGGCCAGATGTGCGATTTGTGGTGCATTACAACCTGCCCGGCACGCTGGAGGCATATTATCAGGAGGCCGGCCGCGCCGGGCGCGATGGCCGGCCGGCGCAATGCATGTTGCTCTATGCGCCTCAGGATCGCAACCTGCAGGAGTGGTTCATCGAGAACGATGCGCCCTCGCAGAATGAGCTGATGTTGTTGCACAAGTCGATTGTGGCGCGCGTGCGCGATGGCGTGGCAAAAGTCTCGATCGATGATCTGTTCAAGGCGACGCGCCTGTTCGATGTGAAGCTGCGGGTGGGGCTGGCGCAGTTGGAGCGCGCCGGCGCCATTGATCGGCTGAAGGAAGATGCCTACGCCATGCATTTTGCTGCTGGCGAGTTGACCGAGCCGGCGCTGAAGGATATCTACCTCGATGTGCAGCGCTGGCGGTCGCACAAGCGCGTGCAATTGGAAAAGATGATCGCCTATGCTGAAACAACCACGCGCTGCCGGCAGAAAATGTTGATCGAGCATTTCGGTGACACCAGCGAGATCACGTCGCGCCCGTGCTGCGATTTTCATGTCCGTGAGATGCACGGTGAACCGCACCCGGTATTCAAGTTGCCGGACCCGCCGAAGGGTGCAGGTGAGAGCAGCAAGCAAGCGACAGTGGAGGTGACGGCTGCGCTGTTTGAAGAAGGATTGACGGCCAAGGAGGTTGCGGTGAAGCGCGGCATCGTCATTAGCACCGTGTATGTGCACGCCGCGCAACTCATCACGCTGGGCCGGCTTGATTTGCGCCGCATCGTCAGCGAGACGGTAGAAATGGAAATTCGTCGCGCCATCGTGCTGGCTGGCGCAACCGAGCGCCTCGCGCCAATCAAGGCGCTGCTGCCAGACTACATCGACTACGGCGAGATTCGCTGCGTGCTGGCGCAGCGCGCACGCGAAACTGGTCAATGAACGCGGAACTTTAGGCGCGTGCCAGTCGTCATTCAAACTGACAAACAACCTGATAGAACGGGGACGATAAACGGAGGAACAAAAACATGAAGAAGACGTTGGGCGTGCTTTCACTGATGGGGGTGCTGGCGCTGGCGAGTTGTGCGCTGCCGCCGGCCCCGCCGCCGAGGGGTGCGGCGCCCCAGCCGCAGCAACCCGCCGGCACATCGCCGCTGCAAATGACCTTGACAGGCACATTCTGGCGGCTGGCGGCTTTCCACACGCAGGCCGGCTTCATCGAACTCAATGCAGCCAACGAAGGCATGCTTCAGTTTGCGCAAGACGGCACACTGGCCGGCCACAGCGGCTGCAACAGTTTTGCCGGCAGCTATGAAGCTGAAGGTGACATCATCAAGATCGCGCCTGGTCCCATGACCATGCGCGCGTGCGAGGACGCGCTGATGGTGCAGGAAGTGGCGGTGATGCAGGCCCTGCCCAACGTGCGCACGTTCAAGATCGACGGCCAGACGCTGCAATTCTTTGATGGCTCAAATGCCGAATTGCTGCGCTACAAGGCTGAGCAGCCGCTTGCGCTTGCCGGCACGAAGTGGGCGGCGACGATGATCAACAACGGCGCCGGAGCAGTGGCTTCGCTGGTGGCCGGCTCTGAGGTGAATGCGCTGTTTGATGCGGATGGCAGGGTGTCGGGCAGAGGCGGCTGCAATAACTACAACGGCTCCTTCGCTCTCGATGGCAACAACATCAAGATTGGGCCAGTGGCTTCTACCATGATGGCATGCGATGAAGCGACGATGAAGCAGGAGACGGCGTACTTCAAGGCGCTGGAGAACACCACGACCTACAGTATTCGTGGCAATACATTGGAGTTGCGCGCTGCTGACGGCGCGCTGCAAGTGTCCTTCGTCGCAGTACAGTAGGAAACGCAAGCAACGTCAGAACACGCAAGGAACGCGCGGCGCACTGGGAAAGTGCGCCGCGCTCTTTTTACCGATATGCTGCATCCAGCAATTCCATCGTGTGAACCACTGGTAGGCGCGCGCCTGCTTGCGTCAGGTGCGTGCGAAGTTGAATCTGGCAGCCGATGTTGCCAGTCGCCACGATCTGCGCATCGGTTTTCAACACATTGCGCGCCTTGCGCTGACCGAGTTGGTTTGCGATGGCCGGCTGCTCGATGTTGTAGGTGCCGGCGCTGCCGCAACACAGATCGCCTTCGGGAATCTCGACCAGCGTCAGGTTCGGGATCGCCTTCAACAACCGGCGTGGCGCAGCAACGATGCCCTGCGCATGCGCAAGGTGGCATGCATCATGATAGGCCACCGTCACCGGCTCCGGCAACGCCTTCGGTGCGACCAGTCCCAGCACATCCAGAAATTCGCTGATGTCCTTGACCTTTGCCGCAAAGGCGCGCGCCTTCTCCTCGAAGCGCGTGCCGCGAAACAGCAATTCATATTCCTTCATCGCGCTGCCGCAGCCGGCGGCATTCGTGATGATCGCATCGACATCCAGGGAGAAAATTTTCAGGTTGACTTCGGCCAGGGCGCGCGCGCTGGTGGCATCGCCAGTATGCATGCCCAGTGCGCCGCAGCACCCTTGTCCCTTTGGAATGACAACCTCGACCCCGTTTGCGGCCAGCACGCGCAGGGTAGCCCAGTGAGTCTGCGGTGTCAGCACGCTTTGCACGCAACCTGTCAGCAACGCTACGCGTGCGCGGCGCGCGCCGATCGCTTCCAGCCTGTCCGGCAATGGCTCAGGCTTCGGCACATCCTTTGGCAGCAATGACAACATTGCCGATAGTGGACCTGGCATTGCCCCCTTGAGTGGCGCAGCGATCTTGCCGGCGGCGGCCGCTGCGCGGAAGCGCGCAGGATGAGGCAGTGTCTCCTTCACCAGCTTGCGCGCCAGGGTATCGATGGCCGGCCGCTCGCGCTGCTCCTCGGTGAAGGCGCGATACGACGTCAGCAACTCGCCGTATTGCACGCCGGATGGGCACGCAGTGACGCAGCCCAGACAGCCGAGACAACGGTCGATGTACGGCGCGGCATCTTGCACGCTCAACCCGCCCTCCAGGACACTCTTCATCAAGACGATGCGCCCGCGCGGCGAATCCATCTCTTCGCCCAACACCTTGTAGGTGGGGCAGGCCGCAAGGCAGAAACCGCAATGCACGCAGGCCGATACTGCGTTGGCCATCGCCACGCCGTTCGGTCCAATCTTGTCAACCGGGATTACGTGTTGCATCTTTCAAAACTTGTTCAAGGGATCGAGCGCACGCTTGACGCGCTCGGCAAAAGGGTTGGTTTGCCAGATGCCAAGCCGGGGGTCGCCGGCGCGCGCATTCAGCATCGTCAGCCCCTGCAATTTAAGGTTTCTTAAAGTTGCGTCGATGGCCGGTGTGTCGTTGGCGACGATCCATGCGGTATTGCCGCCGGCGCTGTAGCGGCGCTGCAGCTTTGCCAGCCCTGCATCCAGTTCGGCCATGCGGCTGGGGGTGATGGGGACGCGCACGACCGGCAAATCGCCGGCCCATATCAACTCGCGCGCTGCATCCCATAGCGCCGCTTCGTCGTCGCCGCTGATGATCTCACCGCTGCCGCACAGCGCGCGCACGCGATCCATGCGCGCCGGCAGACCGCCGGCCAGCCCGCCCACGCGCACCTGCACCTCGAAACCGGTCGCCAGCGACACGATCTCCAGTGCGTTCAGGTCATAGGGGCAGTTGGTCAGCTTCGGCAGCAGCACCAGAGCGTCTTGCAACGTCGCACATTGCACCACCAATGTGGCGTACATTTCGGGCTTGGGGAAGACCTTGAACGTCGCATCGACCAGCACGCCCATGCGCCCCATGCTGCCGGCCATCAGCTTGGGGTAGTCGAAGCCGGCAGCGTTCTTCACCACCTTGCCGCCGCCTTGCAGCAGTTCGCCACTGCCATCGATGAAGCGGGTGCCGATGAAAAAATCGCGCACGCCACCGTAGCGATAGCGCTCTGGCCCGCATGCATTGGCGGCGATCGTGCCGCCGAGCGTTGCGCCGCGCTGCACTAGCAACGGATCGAAGGGCAGGTATTGGCCGCGCTCGTCCAGCATTTGGATGACTTCGCGCACGGGTGTGCCAGCCCACGCGGTGATGACGAATTCCGTCGGCTGATACTCGATCACACCGCTCAGGCCGGCCATTTGCAACGTTGTCGCGCTGGTACGCTGGGGCGCAGATTTGGTGCCGGCGCCGCGCGTGGTTACCTGCGCGCTCGATCGCACCACTTCCTGCAAGTGTTGGATATCGGGAGAGATCATTGTCATCGGGTCACTCGCGCGAGATCACACCGGCCTTTTCCAGTGGGTGCATCCCACTCAGACGCAGCGCCGGCGCTTCAGTGTCGAGAAAGACCTTGCCGCGATTGGCGATCTGCTTTGGGTCGACTGTGACGCGCAGATGCCACATTGCATCCATGCCGGCGGCGTTGAACATGCGCGGCAGATATTGTCGTTTCTCCATGCCCACGCCATGCTCGCCGGTGATTGATCCGCCCAGTTTGATGCACAGGTCGATGATCTCGCTGGCAAGCGCCTCGGCGCGCTCATATGCGCCTTCCTCGCGCCCGTTGTACATGATGAGCGGGTGCAGATTGCCATCGCCGGCGTGAAAAACGTTTGCCACGCGGATGTTGTACTTCGCGCTCAATCGTTCAATTTCGCGCAGCGCCTCGCCCAGTTTGCTGCGCGGCACCACGCCATCTTGCACGATGTAGTCGGGGCTAAGCCGGCCTACCGCGCTGAATGCACTCTTGCGCCCCTTCCAGATCTTCAGCCGCTCGTCCTCGTTTTGCGCCACCTTCACCTGATAGGGCTGCGAGGCGTCGATGACGCCTTTCAAACGCAGCCACTCGGCCTCGACCTGGCTCTGCTCGCCTTCAAGTTCGACGATGAGTAGCGCCGCGGCGTCGAGCGGGTAGCCTGGCTTCACCGCAGCCTCAGCGGCCTGGATCGACAGGTTGTCCATGATCTCCAGCGCGCCAGGCAACAGGCCGGATGCAATCACGCTGGACACGGCATCGCCGGCGGCTTCCAGGCTGCGATACGCGGCCAGCACTGTGCGATACATCTCCGGCTTTGGCAGCAATCGCACCGTGATCTCCAGCGCGATGCCGAACAAACCCTCGCTGCCGACGAACATCGCGGTCATGTCGGCGCCAACATTGTCGAGGCTCTCGCCGCCGAGCTGCACCACTTCACCATCGGGCAGCACAACCTTCAATCCCAGCACATGGTTGCTGGTCATGCCATATTTCAGACAGTGCGCGCCGCCGCTGTTAAAAGCGACATTGCCACCGATGGTGCAGATGGTTTGGCTGGATGGGTCGGGCGCAAACAACAGCCCATGCGGCGCGGCGGCTTTGGTGATGTCGATGTTGATCACGCCGGCTTCGACAACTGCAATGCGCTGCTGTGGGTCGAGCTTGAGGATGTGGTTGAGCCGGTTCAGCGCGATGACGATGCCATCCTTGTTGGGCAGCGAGCCGCCGCTCAGGCTGGTGGCGCTGCCGCGCGCCACAAATGGCACGCTGAACTTGTGGCACGCCTTGACCGCTGCAATCACCTCATTCTGTGTTTCGGGGATGACAACGGCGATGGGGCGCGACTGATAGGCGGTCAGCGCATCGCTCTCGTAGGGCGCAAGCGCCGCCGGCGTCAGCAACAATCGATCTTGCGGAAAAGCTGCGCGCAATGCGGCAACAAAGGGTTCCTGACTCATGTGTGTAATTGGCAATCGGCAGTGGATTGCAGTGGATTATTGAAGATTAGCCACGAATCGAAAATCTGCAATCACCAACCACCGATCACCAACTACGAATGCTAGCCATTCAAAATCTTCCACATTGCGGCGTTGAATGCCGGGCCATTTTCAAGCGGCGAGAGGTGGCCGGCGTCTGGGATGATTGCCAGCGTGGCCTTGTCGATGTTGTCGCGCATGAACTCGGCATCCTTCAGCGTCGCAATCTCATCCTTCTCGCCGAGCGCGATGAGTGTCGGACCTTGCACGCGACGCAGCCAATCGCTCATGTCGCGGCGGTTGGCCAGCGCCGGCAGCGTTGCGGCAATCGCATCTGGCCGCGTGATTTCGATCATGTAGCGCACTTCCGCCTCGTATTGCTTGAGGTTGTCTGGCGCGAGCAGTTTGGGCAGCATTTCGTTGGCGATGGCACGCGAGCCTTGCGCCTTCACCAACTCAACCTGGCGCGCGCGGTTTGCCTTGCTCTCCGCCGTGTCACCAGTTGCCTTCGTGTCCGCCAGAATCAATTGCTGCACGCGCTGGCGATACTTTCGCCACACCGCAAACGCAATATAGCCGCCCATCGACAGGCCGCAGACATGCGCCTTGTCGATGCCGAGCTTGTCCATCAGCGCGATGATGTCGTCGGCAAACGTATCCATGCTCCAGGCTTCTTTCGGCGCGCCATCACTCAGGATCGATCCGCCAAAACCGCGCAGGTCTGGGGCGATGCAGCGATAGGTGCTGCCAAAGTAGTCGAGCTGGTGCCGCCACATGCTGTGGTTGAGCGGGAAGCCGTGGATGAAAACGATTGTGCCGGTGGGATCGCTCTTGCTGCGATCCATGTAGAACATGCGGATGCCGTTGATATCTACGTACATGATAGTGATTCCCATTCGCCGCGCGACCGCCGGCGATCCATACAAATCATACGACCGTTCAGTCGCTTCGGCACGAAGGCCGGCTGCGCGAGATGATGCGCATCAATTCAATTCAATTCAATGCGCGCGACCCAGCAGACTTTGCGCCAGGTCTCGCAACAATTGCATGTGCGCGGCATCGCCGCCGGCGGTGTCAAGCGCTTCCAGCGCGTTGCCAAATGCGTGTGCTGCAGCCTGTTCGGCATGCATGCGGCCGCCGGCATGCTCGATCATCTCGCGAATGGCGATGATCTCTTCGCTGTTCAACCCATTGCTGCCGAAGTAGCGCGCGCGGATGCGTCCATCGCGCTCGGCTGCAAACAAAATGGGCAGCGTCTTCTTGTGGTGCGCAAGGTCGCTATCGCGCTTGCCGGTTTTGTCGGGATCGCCCCAAATGCCCAGCACGTCATCCTGCAATTGAAACGACGTGCCTAGCCATTTGCCAAAATCGCGCAAGCCGACGATTTGCGCAGCGCTTGTGCTGGCGATGATTGCGCCGATCTCGCACGAGGCCGCCGTGAGCGCGGCCGTCTTGCCCTCGATCATCTGCATGTATTCCGCAGCGCTCACGTCATTGCGCCGTTCGAAACTCAAATCAAGGTGCTGGCCGATGGTGAGTTGCACGCACATCTCATCGAAGGCGCGCATGGCGCGCATCACGCGTTCCGCCGGCACACCGCGCTCGCCGCAGCGCAGCAACGCCAGATGCGCCATCGCAAACATCGCATCGCCGCTGTTGATCGCCTGCGCCTCGCCCCATTGCCGCCATAGCGTGGGCCGGCCGCGCCGCAACTCATCGCGGTCCTCGATGTCGTCGTGAATGAGCGAGAAGTTGTGCAACAGTTCGACCGCCGCCGCCGCCGGCAGCGCCTGCTCCCACTCGCCACTGCACGCCTCGCAACTGAGCAGCACCAGCGCCGGGCGGATGCGCTTGCCGGCATTTGCCTGCGCCGGCTTGCCATCGACATTCACAAAACCGAGGTGATAGTTCAGCATCGCGTTGAACGCGGGAGGTTGCGTGCCGGCGTCAATCACCGCGCGCATCTCAGCTTCGATGTGGGGCAGATATTGTTGAATGCGAGCGTTGAGCGAAACGAGCGTGGTCATGTCGCTGCTAATGTATCACGATTTGCACGCTGCGCGCAGGGCAATGGCGAGCCACGCGCTGGCGAGGAGGTAGCCGGCGATCACGTCTGTTGGCCAATGCACGCCGAGATACACGCGGCCAAAACCAGTGCCGGCGATGACGAGCGCGCAGGCGAGGCAGACCGGCCAGCGCAGGCGCTTGTGTGGCCAGGCCAGCGCAGCCAGTGAAACGAAGGCAACCACCGCTGCGCCGGCGTGGCCGCTGGGATAGGAGAAACGTTGAAAATCGGCTTGCAACTCCGGCAATCCGTGCGGAATGTAGTCGACGCCGGGCCTCGCGCGGCCAATTGCAATGCGCAGCGCGATGTTGCTGGCGAGCGCGCCGGCGTATGCGACCAACGGCCATGCAGCCATGAGCACAAAATCCAATCTGTGCTTCCAGGTGCTGGGGGGATGGAAAGCCGCGCGATGCTGGATGAAGTAGTATGCGCTGCTGACTGACGCGCAGATCAGGAGC
>JBDHWI010000012.1:0-46533 GCA_039810125.1 Thermoflexales bacterium
GAGCGCTATACACCCGAGCAGCGGCGCCGGCATGAGGTGCGCCCGGGTATCACCGGCTGGGCGCAGGTGAATGGACGCAATGCCATTTCATGGGAAGATCGGTTTGCGCTGGATATCTGGTATGTGAATCACTGTTCATTTTTGCTCGATATGCGTATTTTGTGTATGACAACTGCTAAGGTGTTTCGGCGGGAAGGCATTAGCGCAGAGGGGCATGTAACCATGCGAGAATTCAATCCCGGGCAAAATTGACAACATGAAGCGCATTTTGATCGTTGGTGCTGGAGGGCACGGCCAGGTGGTGGCGGATGCACTCTTGAAGGCTCAAGAATCCGGCTTGCCGCTTTGTCCCATAGGCTTTGTCGATGATTCATTGGCGCTGCAGCAACAAATGATCGCTGGTTTGCCTGTGCTGGGCAGGATCAGCCAGTATCCCAGTCTGGATTTTGACGAGGCCATCCTTGCCATCGGCAACAACCAGATCCGATCTCGCCTTTTTGCTTCCTTTCAATCTGCCGGCGTGAGCATGGCGAAGGTGATTCACCCTTCTGTCAGTATTGCTCGAAATGTGTCGATCGGCCCGGGAACGGTTGTTGGCGCTGGCGTTGTAATCAGTATTGGCGCCAGCATTGGATCAAATGTCATCTTAAATACTGCTTGCAATGTGGATCATCACAATCAAATAGGCGATCATGTTCATATCGCGCCAGGGGTTCGCATGGGTGGCGACGTGCAGATTGGCGACGGAGCATTGATCGGCATCGGAGCAACCGTCATGCCGCAGCGGCATGTGGGCGCATGGAGTGTAGTGGGCGCCGGCGCGCTGGTGCATGCAAATGTTCTGGATGGCGAAACCGTGATGGGGGTTCCTGCAACAGTCCGCAAGAAGGGATGAGATGTCACAACAGCGAATCTATCTGTCTCCTCCGCACATGTCCGGCCTTGAACAGCGCTACGTTCAAGAGGCCTTCGATACGAATTGGGTGGCTCCGCTTGGCCCGAATGTCGATGCCTTTGAGCGAGAGTTCTGTGAGGTTGTGGGTTGCCGGCATGCGGTTGCCCTCTCGTCCGGCACGGCCGCGTTGCACCTTGCATTGCTGCTCGCCGGCGTCACAGTCGGCGATGAGGTGCTGGCTTCAACCTTCACCTTCTCCGCCAGCGTAAACCCGATCGTATATCTTGGCGGGCGCCCTGCTTTCATCGACAGCGATATTGCCTCGTGGAATATGAACGCGGCCTTGCTTCATGAGACGTTGCAATCTCGAGCGAAAGCCGGCCGGCTGCCGAAAGCGGTGATCGTCGTCCACTTATACGGGCAAACGGCGGACATGTCCCCCATCTTGGAAGCCTGTCAGCACTATGGGGTTGCCTTGATCGAAGATGCCGCCGAAGCTTTGGGCGCAACCTATAAAGGCAAATCCGCCGGCACCTTTGGCAAGCTGGCCGTTTTTTCCTTCAATGGCAACAAGATCATCACGACATCGGGCGGCGGGATGCTTGTCTCTGATGATGCGGCATTGATTGCGCATGCCCGCAAGCTGGCTACCCAGGCGCGTGAACCTGCGCCGCATTATGAGCATACCGAGATCGGTTACAACTATCGCATGAGCAACGTGCTGGCCGGCATCGGTCGTGGTCAGCTGCAAGTGCTGCCGGACCGCATTGCTGCGCGCCGGCGAAACTTCAGCCGCTACGTTCAGTCCCTCGGCAACCTGCCGGGGATTGCTTTCATGCCAGAGCCAGATTGGAGTTGCAGCAACCGCTGGCTCACCTGCATCACAGTGGATCCAGAGGCCTTTGGCGCAGATCGTGAGGCAATCCGCCTGGCGTTGGAAAGAGAGAACATTGAATCGCGACCATTGTGGAAGCCGATGCATCTCCAGCCGATTTTCAGCCAATACGATGCGATTGGCGGAGCCGTTTCTGAAAAGCTCTTTCAGTGCGGTTTGTGCCTGCCGTCTGGCTCCAACCTGAGCGATTCACAATTCAATACAATAACGCAGGTCATTCAGTCAGTTCGGGCGTAGACTTGCCCTTTATGCGGAATCGATATTATTTCCTGATAGACATCGCGCTGCTGCTCTTGTGCGTTGTTGTCAGCTATCTGCTGCGGCTGGACACCATCGACGTAAACGTCATCTTGCCAGGCGCTGTATTGTTTGCAACGTTATCCATTCTCTTTGTGCCGCTGGTGTTCTACATTACTGGTGTGTATTCGCGCTACTGGCGTTACGCATCGGTGGGTGAATTGATGCTGCTGGGCGGTTCGGTCACGGTGGCGGTGGCCTTTGCCGGCGCGTTGACGCTCGTTTTGACTCGCGTGCTCTTTGACGACACAACATTTCCCCGCTCAATACCGATCATTTTCCTGTTGCTGGCATTGGTTGCCACGCCGGGCCCCCGCCTTCTTGAACGCATGTCCACAGGCGACTGGCTCGCCCGAAAGAAGCAGAATGGCGCAATCAACATCAAGCCGTCCAATGTGTTGATCATTGGCGCGGGAGACGCCGGCGCCATACTCGTGCGCGAGCTGAAAAGCAACCCGCAGCTCCACTTGCGCGCTGTTGGCTTTATCGACGACGACCTGATCAAGCATGATGCGCTCATTCATGGCGTGCCTGTGCTTGGCGGCCGCAATGACATCGCAGATGTCGTTGCCAAGCACAAGATCGATCAGGTCATCATTGCCATGCCGACTGTGCCGGGCAAGGAGATTGGCAAACTGGCCCGAATCTGCGAGCAAGCGGGCCTTCACCCAAAGATCATGCCGGGCCTGTATGAATTGATTGACGGCAAAGTCAGCGTCTCGCAACTGCGAAATGTTGATATCGAGGATTTGCTTCGTCGAGAGCCGGTTCAAACGGATGTGACGGCGGTTCAGGGGCTGTTGTGTGGCAAGCGGGTGCTTGTCACAGGCGGGGGTGGTTCGATTGGCAGCGAGCTGTGCCGGCAAATTCTGCGCTGTGAGCCGGCGCAACTCGTTATTGTGGGCCATGGCGAGAATTCCATCTTCGAGATAGAGGCCGAGTTGAACCAATATAAGCGGTGGTTAAACTTGTCCAAGTGCGAGGTCGTGTCTGCCATTGCAGATATTCGCTTTGAGCAACGCATCACTGACATATTTTCTCAGTATCGCCCTCAGGTTGTTTTTCATGCCGCCGCCCACAAGCATGTGCCTTTGATGGAAGCCAATCCCGCTGAAGCGATCACCAATAATGTCCTCGGCACTCGCAACATCCTGGATGCAGCTGAAAATTGTGGCGTTGAGCGATTTGTCATGATCTCGACCGACAAGGCGGTTCGACCAACCAGCGTCATGGGGGCCAGCAAGCGCGTCGCCGAACTGTTAGTGAATCAGACCGCTGGGCGCACGGGGAAGCCCTATGTGGCGGTTCGATTTGGCAACGTGCTGGGCAGTCGCGGAAGTGTGGTGCCGACCTTCCGCAAGCAGATTGCTGCCGGCGGGCCCGTTACTGTCACGCATCCGGAGATGACACGGTTCTTCATGACCATCCCTGAAGCGGTTCAACTCGTTTTGCAGGCCGCGGTGCTTGGACACGGTGGAGAAGTCTTCCTCCTGGATATGGGCGAACCGGTCAAAATTGTTGAATTGGCGAAATCGGTCATCGAGTTGTCCGGTCTAGAGGTGGGAAAAGATATCGAAATTCAGTTCACTGGCACTCGACCGGGTGAAAAGCTGTATGAAGAACTCTTTCTTCCAGACGAGGTGTATCAACGCACTCGGCACGAGAAGATCTTCATTGTTGCAAACGCAAGCACCCGCCACCCTGAGAGCCTTGATCTGGCTGTCAGCGATTTGGCATACGCCTCTTCCCGCAACGATCCGCAGGCGATCCGGGAAGGTTTGCAACGGCTTATCCCAGAATATTGTGTGACGAATGCGCAGGCGTCTTGATCGGACAACAGCGGCCCTGTTGCGCTTTGAATTGCCTGCTGTCGCGCTTGCAACCCTGGCCGGCATGGGTGCGGCGTCGCTTCTGCCAGGGTCGGTTGCAGTGATTGGGCTGATGCTGCTTATACGCGCACTGCATTCACGCATCAACACCGGCCGATTTCGCATTACGCATACCCCGACAGATTTGCCACTTCTCCTGCTGTGCTTCACGCTCATCGTCAATCTTTGGGCGACCCCAGAGATGGACGTTACGCTGCCGCAGGTGCTTCGCCTGCTCACGGGCATCGGCTTGTTTCTGGCTTTGACCAATAACAAACACCTGATCGCGAGGCAAGCCAATCTTGTTGCCACCTTTGCTGTTCTTCTGGCTGTCATCCTCGTGCTGAGCATGCCCTTTACGGTTGAGTGGAGCGGCGCATCCAAACTGACGTTTATTCCCTCCTCGCTCTACCAGAAATTCACGCTGGTTGTTTCAGACGGAGTCAATCCGAATGTCATGGCCGGCGCAATCGTGTTGCTTTTTCCGATGGCGTGGGCGTGCACCATCACGCCATCACGCTCAATCGTGCAAAAAGCGCTGTTTGCGCTTGCTGCTGCCATCATCGCGGCTGGCTTGCTGCTGGCCGGCTCCAGAAGCGCCTTGTTTGCAGCCGTGGGATCTGGATTTGTCTTGTTGCTCATCCAGTTGCCCAGAAGGGCTGCTGCGTTGATGGCCGGCGCTGGTGTTCTGGTTGTCGCGGCAATCGTTGTATCTGGCTGGATTTTCGAACTGCGACTTGACACATTTGTGAATGGGCTGCTTGCCACGAATGATGCCTTGAGCGGTTCGCTCTCGCGCGTGGAAATCTGGTCCAGAGCCGTCTACGTCATTCAGGACTTCCCGCTCACGGGCATTGGGATGGGGATGTTTGCTCGTGTCACAGATCTTTTGTATCCCATGATTTTCACGCGACCAGGCATCGAGCATGCGCACAATCTTGCATTGCAGATTGCGGTCGATTTGGGTTTGCCGGGGCTGGTGGCGTGGCTGGCGACATACTTTGTTGTGATGGCATGTCTCATGCTCCAAATCTTTCGCAGGTCGGCAACCCCCAATGCTTTAGTGGTGGGATTGTTTGGCGCTCAACTTGCGTTGATTCTTGGAGGCATCACCGATGCTGTAACGTGGGGCATGGTTCGTTCGGCTCCGCTTGTGTGGGGGTTGTGGGGGTTGGCTATTGCATCGTGGCTTTCAACACAACAGCATGATTACAGAATGGATTGACTGGCCGGCGTTGCTCGCAAACGGCCTGTGGGTGATAAGCCTGTCTGCGCTGATTGCCATTGCCGGCTTTCGTTTGTTTCTAAAAGCCACAACCCGCCGCATGGCATTGCTTGCCTGGATCTGCGGCACTCTGACATGTATAGGGTTGACGCTTTCATTTGACGCGCCGTTGCAGAAGCTGCTATTAGTTTTTGCTGCGGTGGTGTGCACGTACAAATTTGTTGCTCACTTTCGAACTGGCAGAGAGAGACGCAGTTGAGTAGGCGTCACAACTCCATGCTGCCCTCGGCGCGGCCACGCTGTGCGCTACGCTCGCGCAAAATGCACCGCAATCGTCAGCAGCGACACCGCCGCCAGCGCCAGCCCCAGACCTGCCGCCGCCAGCGTGAACAGGCGCAGCGCGCGCGGCCTGCCGGCCAGCAGCACTGCCACCTCGCTCCAACCCAGCAGCAGCAAGACCAGCGCAGGGATGATCGCTGGATACAGGTAGCGCGCCACGCTCAAAAACGTCAGCACATCCAGCAGCGGCGTGCCGCGCAATGCAGCCAGCGCCAGCAACGTGGCCAGCGCCAAACCCATCACCAATGCCTGGTCGGCGCGCAGCCACCTGCGCCAGCGTGGCCACATCAGCAGGGTGAGCCCAACGCTGATCGCGCTGAAGAGAAGCAGCACTGTGAAGACCGCCGGCCGCACAGCCACCTGCGCCCAACCGAAGCGCGCCCAGAATGTCTCGAACAGCAGCCGCGCCGTGAGATCGTAGTAATGCCCTGCGCCGGCGCGGTCGAGCGGCGAGAACAGAAAGTTGTAGCGCAGCGGGTCGGAGAAAAGATTCGCGATGCGCGCCTGTGCCGGCGCTCGCAGCCAGGGCCAGCCCTGTTCTGACGAGCCGTTGCGAAGGGCGTTGGGCAGCGCTGCCAGGTTTGCCGGCGTCTCCATCGGGTGCGCGCCGGCCACCAGCACCAGCTCGTCCATGAAGACTGTGCCGCTGATCTGCGCCGGCTGCAGAATCACGTTGCCGTAGCGCGCGCCCGCCGGCACATCCATCGTCAGCGTGTGCCACGTCGGCAGCGGGGTGATGGAGATTGCGCGCGACGCGGCAATCGGGTTGTCTGGCTGGCCGTAGTAGTAAAAGCGCAGCGCCGGCATCTGTGCGGTTGTCGTGATGCCATCCGTCCACAGCCATGCGCCCAGCGTCACGGTCTGGCCCTGCAGTCGCGCCACGTCAGGCAGCGGGATCAGTTGGATCAACGCCGGCGCATCGGGCTCAGCGCTGAAAGAGAAGGCGTGCTGGCCGGCGCGCAATTGTCCGCCACAGGCCGCGCCCTCGCAGCGCAGCGGCGCGTCTTGCGCAGCGTTGCGATACCAATATGCCGGGTCGCCGGCGCGGATGACGCTGAGTGTGATGACGATGAGCGCAAGGGGGATGGCCAACACTGCGATCCAGCGCAACCGGCCCCTCACGAACGCCAGCAAGAACACCAGCAGCGCCAGTGGCAGGGCGAGCAGCGCCGTGCCTTTCATCGCAGCTGCGGCGATGGCGCTGAGCGCTACCCATGCCGCGTTCGCCCAACCGCGCTGCTTCAACAGGCGCATGCTGCCCCACAAAAAAAGCGAGAACATGGCAATGGCGCCGACATCGTTGTTCACCGCCGTCATCAGGTCGGTGAAGGCCGGCAGCATCGCCATGCCGCACGGCAGCAGCCAGCGCAACGGATGGCCGGCCGGCGCAATCGTCGCCGCCACGCCCCATGCACTGGCCACTGTGAGCAACAGCAGCAGCAGTGAGACCAGGCGCGCGCCGCGCAGTTGCGATTCGATGGGTTGATCGCGCAAGGCCGCCATCGGCAGGGCCGCCAGCCAGTAATAAGTTGGCCGGTCGCGCAGCTGCGAATAGCCGATGTTGGGAGCCGGTGCGCCGCCACTCAGGTTGGGCGGGCCGCCCTTGTCTTTGTAGAAGCCGGTCGCAGCCATCGAGCGCGCGAACATCAGCCGCATGTTGGGGTCGATGTCGGCATCGGTGGGGCGGGGCGTCTTGTTCGCGATCAGCCAGGCGTATTCGGCGTGGGTGGGTTCATCGTAGTGCTGCCACGCCGGCACGAGATAGACATACAGCAGACCGTGCACGAAGGCGATGGTGAGAGCGATGAGCAACTCGCGCGGGAAGCGACGCATGACGATGTGATGTCGATGTTACTCGATTCACATGATCTCGACTTTCACGGAGTCGTTTGGCCCGCTGATGCCGGAGAAGCCGCGCGATGATCGGCGCACTGGCATTGAGTGGCGCTAAACTCACGGCATCGAACAAGCTCCAACCCTGCCCGTTGGGGACAGGCGACCCTGTGTGTGATTCCAAAAGGAGAAAACCATGATCCGTGTTGCCATGCTGAGTTTTTGGCACGTTCACGGCAGGGATTATGCCCGTGCCGCCGAAGAGCATCCTGAAACTGAAATCGTTGCCGTGTGGGATGAAAATCCAGAGCGCGGTCAGGCCGAGGCCGCCCAGCGCGGTGTGCCTTTCTTCGCAAAGCTTGCTGATTTGCTGGCGCAACCCAACATCGACGCTGTCATCGTTGACAGCCCAACCAGCCTGCACCGCGATGTGATGGTCGCCGCCGCGAAGGCCGGCAAGCACATCTTCACGGAGAAGGTGATTGCTGCGACGCTGCGCGAAGCCGAAGAGATCGTGGATGCCGTGGAGCAGGCCGGCGTCGCCTTCGTGGTGTCCATGCGCCGGCTCACCGACCCATCGACTGTGGCGATCCGCGAACTCATTGCCCAAGGCGTGCTGGGTGACTTGACCCTGGTGCGCGTGCGCGATAGTCACAGCGGCGCTCTGCGCAGCGCGGAGCGGCCAGAGGGCTGGCTGCCGCCGCAGTTCTATTCGCCGGAAGAGGCGCAGGGTGGGGCGCTGATCGATCTGTGTCATCCGGTCTATCTGACGCGCGCATTCTTGGGCCGGCCAGAGGGCGTGAGCGCGATCTTCGGTCATGTGACTGGGCGCGCGGTGGACGACAACGCCGTCGTCACGATGCGCTATCCGAATGGCGCAATCGGTGTTGCGGAGACGGCCTATGCTGCGCAATATTCACCTTTCAGCATCGAGCTGCACGGCACGCGCGGCAGCGTGATCTATGCCGAAACCGGCATCGGCGAGATGATTGCGCGGTTCCGCTCTGGCGCTGCGGCGGATGCGAGTGGCGCGGCTGGCGGCCCGGATGGCAAGTTGCACATTCGCAGCGACGCGGTGGCCGGCGCAGAGCGCGGCTGGTTGGTGCGAGACGTGCCGGCTGGGCTGCCGCCGGCGTTTGATGCGTGGGTGGCGCACATTCAAGCCGGCACGCGCGCCACCGAGAACATCGCCATCGCGCTTGATCTCAGCGCCATCGTGGAAGCAGCTACGCAATCCGCCGGCACGGGGCAACTGGTGCGGCTGGATGCGCTTGAGCGGAAGGTGAATGCACGATGAAAGGTCGCACCGGCAATCACTTCATGGCGCTCGCCAGTGTGGATGAATCCTCGCTGCGATCACCCGCGCGAAGAATACGGGCAGGCCGATCACATAGCGCCGCCACAGCCGGCGCGGCTCGATCACCAAGCGCCCCAACCACTCCAACCCGTGATCGGTCATCCAGCGCGGTGCGCGCTGCACGTCGCCGGCCACGTAGCTGAACAGCGCGCCCACCGTCATCGCCACGCAGGCTTCCAGCGCGTCCCAATTGCGTGCCAGCCACAACTCCTGCGCCGGCATGCCCATGCCAACCAGCAGCACGTCGGGGTGGGCATCGTTGATGGCTGCCAGCGTGGCGGTGTTTTCGGCGCTGCCGGCGGTTTTGTCGAAGAAACCGTGCTGCCAGCCGGCGATTTTCAGGCCGGCGTGCCGCGCTTGCAGCGTTTGCGCTGCCTTCTCCACCGTCGCCGGCGCATCACCCAGCAGGTAGATCGACAGGTCGTGTGTTGCACATTCGTCGCACAGCCGGTCGATCCAATCGGGCGGGGTGTAGCGCGGCGGTGAGGGCTGGCCGGCCAGCCGCGCGCCCCACTTCACGCCAAATCCATCGCAGAACACCCACGCAGCCTGCGCGTTGAAGAAATTGCGCAGCGCCGGCGCGTCGTGCGCGAGGTTCAGGCCATGCGCGTTGACGTAGGCGATGATGGCGCGCTGTCGGTTTTGGGCAGTGCAGACGATGCGCTCGATCAGCGCTTCGACGGGCAGGGTATGGATGCGGATGCCGAGCAGAGTGATGGCCGGCTCATGATTCAGTGGCATGTTGCAGGTCTTGCGCTTGCCCGCGCAGCCGGCTCATCAGCGGGACGCCAAATGCGATCAACGCCATCACCAGCAATGCGCCATACACCATCACATACAGCACGCTGCCATACGCCACTGCCTGCGGTTCGCTCACGCCCATCACCGACATCACGCCCAGGCACACGATGGGGAATACGCCCACATTGCCCGGCACTGGCGCAAACACCGACGTGGTTTGCAGCGCCAGCAGCAGGAGCAGGTGGCCGCCAAAACCGATGTGGATGTTGAAGGCAAAGGCCAGCGCCACATTGGTGAGCAGGGCAATCAGCCAGATGCTCGTCGAGTAGATCAGCAGTTCCAGCCAGCGGCGCCAGTTGCTGCGAATGCCCAGCGCCGGCGGCAGCAGCGCGCGCCCGCGTTCGCTCTTCAGCCACGCACCCACCTTTGGCAGCCGGCCCAGGATCTTGTCGCGCAGCCGCGTGGAGGAAAGCGCGCTGAGCGCAGTGACCAGCAGCACCCCAAGCAGCGCCGTGCTAAGCAGGCGCACCACTGGCAGCGAGAAACCCGCCGGCAACGGTGAAAACACCAACAGCGCCGCGAAGCTCGCCAGCACCAGCGAATCGGTGCTTTTCTCGACCACCACGCTGCTGCCTGTCCAGATCAGCGAGCCTGGGCGGTCGCTGGAGATGCGCCACACGCGCCACACATCGCCGATGCGCAGTGGCGAAAGCCAGTTGATGACTTGCCCGCCATACACGGCCTGGCTCACGGCTTTTACCTCTGCCGGCCGATCCCATTGCAAGAGGCGCGTCGAGCGCACCACGCGCACCATCTGGCCTGCGATCAGCAGCGCGAAGGCGACGACAAGCCACTGCCAATGCGCCGCCCGCACATACAACCAGATCTCCTGCAGCGACACATGTTGCAGCATCACCACGAACGCAGCCAGCAGCCCGATCAGCAGCATGAGGGAAACGGCCACACGCAGGCGATGGGTCAGAAATTGCTGCTTCAGGCTGGCGAGGAGGCCTTGTGATGCAGCAGTTGTGTGTTGCTCAGGCGTGCGGGGCGTCAACAACTCTTGCATCGCGCCAATTATACGTGCCGGCCTGAATGCGAAATCGAGCGAAGGAAGGGTTTTGCAAGCATCAAGTGCTGGCGTTGAGATCACGTTGCGCAGCCGGCGACCTCGCGCTAAGCTACCTGCCAATTCTGTGACCAAAAAGAACGGAGCGAAAAATGCTAATTCTCGCCGGCGACATTGGCGGCACCAAAACCAATCTGGCAGTGTTCTCGCATGAGCAAGGCCTGCATGATCCCATCGCAGAGCAAACCTATGTCAGCGCCAACTATGCCAATCTGGAAACGATGGCGCAGGAATTTCTGGCGAAGACCGGCTTGCGCGTCGAGCGTGCGGCGTTTGGTGTCGCCGGCCCGGTCATCGCCGGCGCGGCGCGCATCACCAACCTGCCCTGGGTGATGGAGGAGGCGAAGCTGCGCGCGGCGCTGGGCATCGAATCGGTGCGGCTGTTGAACGACCTCGAATCCATCGCCAATGCCGTGCCGCTGCTGGAGCCGGCGGATGTGAGCAAGCTGAACGATCTGGAGCCGGCGCCGCAAGGCTCCATCGGCGTGATCGCCCCTGGCACCGGCCTTGGCGTTGCCTTTCTGGTGTGGACACAAACTGGCTACACCGCATTTGCCTCAGAGGGCGGCCATGCCGATTTTGCGCCGGGCAATGAGTTGGAATCTGATCTGCAGCGCTACCTGCAACGCCGGTATGGCCGCGTCAGTTACGAGCGCGTCATCAGCGGTCTCGGCATCCCCAATATCTATGCCTTTTTGCGCGATGGATTCTATGTGCCTGAATCGCAGTGGGTGGCCGAGCAACTGGCCGGCGCGCATGACCCCACGCCAGTGATCGTGACGAATGCCTTGATCGAGACGCCTGACCCGCTGTGCGCCAGGGTGATGGAGATTTTCGCATCGGTGCTGGCGGCAAAGGCCGGCAACCTCGGCCTCACGGTGATGGCGACCGGCGGCATCTACCTCGGCGGCGGCATTCCCCCGCGCATCCTGCCGCTGCTCCGGCGCGAGTCGTTCATGAACATCTTCCGTTTCAAGGGCCGGCTTTCAAACCTGATGGGGCAAATCCCCGTCCGTGTGATCTTGAACACGAAGAGCGGTCTGCTCGGCGCAGCGCGCGTTGCGATTGGCTAAAGCAGATTTACAAGAGAAGGGGAGAAAGCAAGCATCTTCCCTTTCTACCTTCCTGCTTTCCCGTTTTCACCAGCAGCAAGCGCTGCCCGCAGCGCTGCCACACCCTCAGCCACGCTGTGCTTTGGCGAATACACGGCGCTGCCGACCACGACGATGCTTGCGCCGGCGTCGCGCACTTCGCGGATGGTGCCGGCGTTGATGCCGCCGTCCACTTCCAGCTCGGCCTGGCTGGCGATGGCGTCGAGCATCTGCCGCGTGCGCCGGATGCGTTGCGTTGCGCCGGCGATGTAGCCCTGTCCGCCGTAGCCTGGTTCCACCGACATGATCAGCACCAGGTCGACCAGCGACAATGCCTCTTCGATGGCGCTGAGTGGCGTGAGCGGATTGAGCGTGACGCCGGCCTGCAGTCCCAGCTTGCGAATGGCCTGGATCGTGGAATACAGGTGCGGGCACGCCTCAACATGCACGATGAGGCGCTTCATGCCGGCGGCGGCGTAATCCTCAAAAAATCTTTCAGGTTGTTGCACCATCAAGTGCGCCTCGCACGGCAGCGACGTGCTGCGCTGCACCGCCGCGCACACCGCTGCGCCGAAGGTGATGTTTGGCACCAGCGCGCCGTCCATCACGTCGAGGTGCATCCAGTCGACGCCGGCTTGTTCGGCGTCTTTCACCTGCGCGCCAAGCCGCGCGAAGTCTGCCGTGTAGATCGATGGGGACAGTTTCATCAGGTGCGATTATCCCGCGATAACCCATGCGCGCATCCAGGAATGCGCGGTTGCTTTGCGTTAATCGCAATTCACTCTAATATCCGCAGTGTTGTGGAAAAAGTAAATTTTGGCTTGTCCTGTTACTCCTTCCCGTTTAGCTGCGGCTTCCTGAAGCACGATGGTGTTTCGGCCTGCCCAAAGCCGATGAACGGGCTGGATCTAGTCGACCTCGCGGTGCAGTATGGCATGACCAGTGTCGAGTTCCCGCACACCATCATCCCCGATCATTCCGAAGCCGGCCTCGACCGCTTCCGCGCGTTGCTCCAGGCGAAGGGTATGCAGTATGTCCTCGATATGGGCATTATCAACGTGGATGAGATGCGGCGTGTGCTGCCGCTGGGCAAGCGCGCCGGCGCAAAGATCGTGCGCTGCACCATCAGCAGTTTCCTTGAGGGCGCGCGCGCCAAGCGGGTTCCCGACTGGGATGCCTACATGCGCGACATGATCGGCCGCGTTGTCGCGGTGCAGCCGCTGTTGGAAGAACACGATATGCTGCTGGCGATTGAGAATCATCAGGATGCCGGCTCTGCCGACATCCTCGCGCTCGCACAGGCCGGCGGAGCGCGCGTCGGCGCGACGCTCGATGTGGTCAACCCGCTTGCCGTGGCCGAGAAGCCGTATGAGTTTGCCGAGCGGCTGGGTGATCGTATTTTCAATGTTCACGTCAAGGATTACACCATTCACCGCACCGAAAGCGGCTACAACCTCGTGCGCGCCAGCATCGGCGAGGGCTGCATCGATTGGCAGCGCATGTTGACGCTGGTCAGGCGCATCGCGCCGAAGGCGATGTGGCATATCGAACTGGCGGCGTTGAATGCGCGCCACATCCGCCTGTATGAAGACCAATGGTGGCGCGGCTATCCACAGCGCGACGTGCGCGAGATGCTGTCGCTGTTTCGTTTCGTGGCACAGCACACGCAGAGTGATGCTGTCGCCTGGCAAACCCCGTGGGAGCGCGAGGCGCCGGCGGAGGAATGTGAAGCTTATGAGCGCGGTCAGCTTGACCGCACTGTGACACACCTGAAGTGTGTGTTGAAGGATTTGGGAACACCGTGAAAACCATCCGCGTCGTCATGCCGGAACCGTTCAAGTGCAACGTCGAAGAGGCCGATCTGCCGGCGCTCAAAGCCGGCGAGGCATTGATCAAGTGTGAGGCCAGCGCCATCAGCGCCGGCACTGAACTGGCCGTCTATACGGGCATTCACCAGTGGTTGAACGATCCCACCCGCACCTGGCCGCGCTTCCCATTCGTGCCGGGCTACAGCGGGGTGGGGCGCGTGCTGGAGGTGGGCGCAGGCGTCACGCGGGTGAAAGCCGGCGACCGCGTGATCTGGCCCTCGCAGCACGCCTCGCACGCCGTAGTCAACGTCGAGGATGCGCACGCGCTGATCTTCCCGATCAAGGATGATGTGCCGGCGCATCTCGCGGCCTTTCTCGGTCTAGCGCGCTTCCCGCTCTCCGCGCTGGTGCAAAGCGCCACCATCATCGGCCAGTGCGTCGCGGTGATGGGGCTGGGCACGATTGGGCAGATCACCACACGGCTGTATGGCGCGGCCGGCGCGCACCCCATCATCGGCATCGACACCGTTGCCGCGCGCCGCGCGCTCGCAGCAAAAGCGCCTGGCGTCATCGCCACGCTCGACCCAACTGACCCGCAACTCAAAGACAAATTGCGCGCGCTGAACTTTGGCAAATTGCCCGATATCGTGGTGGATGCGACCGGCTTCCCGCAGACGGTGAAGACGGCGATGAACATCGTGCAGGACGGCGGGCGCGTGGTGATGGTCGGCAGCCCGCGCGGCATCGCCGGCGACGTCGATTTTTATTGGGACCTGCATGGCCGCTCGATTACGCTGATCGGCGCGCACGGCAGCGCCATCGGCTGGGAGCCGCGCGATAAATTCCCCTTCGTTGTGCCGCGCGCCATGCACCTATTGGTAAATCTGCTGGAGACCGAGCGCATTCGCCTGAATGACATCGTGACGCACGTGGCCGACGCCGAGGAGGCGAAGGAGATGTACGACGGTCTGCTCAATGACAAGGAACACTTTCATGCGGTTGCCTTCCGCTGGTGAGCATGAAAATCAGTTGTCAGAATGTGTAGAAATCTGTCAAATGCGGCCGATCGAACGGCTTGCGTTTTCGTGGTTGAATGGCCGGCATGGTTTCGATGAAAAATCCGCGCGCCGGCCAGCCCACTGGACTCACTGCATTCGTCGTCGTTTGGATCGGCCAGATGATCTCGATCGTGGCGTCGAACATGTCATGGTTCGCGCTGACGATCTGGGTGTTTCAACTGACGAAGAGCGCCACCGCGATGGGGTTGGCGCAGGTGTTTTTCATCACGCCATTTCTGCTCATCTCGCCCATCGCCGGCGTCATGGTCGATCGCTACAACCGCAAGCTGATGATGATGGTGAGCGACCTCGGCTCTGGCATTGCGACCATTTTCATCTTCCTGATGAGCATGACCGGCCAG
Source organism: Thermoflexales bacterium (assembly GCA_039810125.1). Taxonomy (GTDB): domain Bacteria; phylum Chloroflexota; class Anaerolineae; order J036; family Brachytrichaceae; genus JBDHWI01. The sequence continues at coordinate 14,899 of JBDHWI010000012.1, forward strand.
TTGCAACTGTGGCATATGTATCTGTATGGCGTCATCGCCGGCACGTTTAGCGCGTTTCAGTGGCCGGCGTATTCCGCCAGTATCAGCCTGATGGTGCCGAAGGAGCAACTGGGTCGCGCGAATGGGTTGATGTCGTTGATGGAGGCCGGGCCGTCGGTGTTGTCGCCGCTGCTCGCCGGCGCGCTCATCGGCATCATCGGGCTGAATGGCATCCTGATGATCGATATCGTGACGTTTATCATCGCAGTCGGTGCGTTGCTGGTCGTGTTTGTGCCGCAGCCGCCGCGCACGGAGGAGGGCCGGCAAGGCGAGGGCAACCTGCTCAAAGAGGCCGTCTTTGGCTTTCGCTACATCTTCGACCGGCCCAGCTTGCTCGGATTGCAACTGGTGTTCTTCGTCTGCAACCTCTTCGGCGGCATTTTCAACAATCTGGTTGCGCCGATGGTGCTGTCGCACACGGGCGGCAACTCGCTCGCGTTCGGCACGGTGCAAACGGCCGGTGCGATCGGCGGGGTGATCGGCGGCATCTTGATGAGCGTATGGGGCGGTTTCAAGCGGCGCGTGTGGGGCGTGTTGCTCGGCTGGGTCTGGGTGGCGCTCTTCGGTCAGATCTTGTTTGGGTTGGGCCGCGATGTGCCGCTGTGGGCTGTGGCATCGTTCTTGGGCTATGCGGCCTCTGCGCTCATCAACGGCAGCAATCAGGCCATCTGGCAGGCCAAGGTTGCGCCGGATTTGCAGGGGCGCGTATTTTCAGCGCGGCGCTTGATCGCATGGTTCACCGGCCCGATTACGCCGTTGATCGCCGGCCCGCTGGCCGACGTGGTGTTGGAGCCGGCGATGCGCGATCCGAGCAGCGCGATGGCGCAGGCGTTCGGCGGGGTGTTTGGGGTGGGGCCGGGCATCGGCATGTCGCTCATCATGCTCGCATCGGGCGTGTGCATCCTCATCGCCATTGCCATCTCGTCGCAAGTGCGCGCCATCCGTGAGGCGGAGACGCTGCTGCCAGATCAGTTGCCAGAGCCAGAGGCGGTGCCGGCGGCAGCGTAGGCTGGAAGGGATGTCAAGGTCAAGCGGTGTTGGGCGACGCGCCATTCCTGGCGGCTCAATATCGCAATGGGATGATGATGCAACTATGGGAATGCTTGCCAACAAAAAGATCATCGTGACCGGCGCGACGAGCGGCATCGGCCAGGCGATAGCTGTGCGTTGCGCGCAGGAAGGCGCGGACGTGGCGTTTTGTGCGCATGTCGAGCAGGGTGCAGAGGTGACGACCAAGGCGATTGAGGCCGCCGGCCGGCGCGCGTTCTTCAAGCGCGTCGATCTGACCGATCTGAATGCGGCGCGCCAGTTTGCGCAGGAAGCGATTGCTGCGCTGGGCGGCGTGCACGGGCTGGTGAACAACGCCGGCGCGAACCTGTGGCACGGCGTCGCCACTTCGACCTTTGAGCAGCTTGATCATTGCTTCAAGGTGAATTTCTATCATGCCTGGGCGCTTAGCCAGGAGGTGTATCCGCATCTCAAAGCGGCCGGCGGCGGCATGATCGTCAATCTATCATCGGTCAACGCCGAGCGCACGCTGCCTGGCGTCTTCCCCTACAATGTTGCCAAGGCCATGTTGCTGGCGCTGACCAAGTCGATCGCGCTGGAGTGGGGGCGCGACAACATTCGTTCGGTCGCCATCCAGCCCGGCCTGACCATGACCGCGCTGGCGGTCGAATACTTCGACAAGTTCCCCGACCCGGATGTCGAGCGGAACCGCATGACCAGCCACTATCCGCTTCATCGCGGCGCGGAGCCAGCCGAGATTGCCGCGACGGTGGCGCACTTGCTCAGCGACCAGAATCGTTTCATCAGCGGCGCGCCGCTGTTGATCGATGGCGGCATCAGCGCGCTGTTGGAATTTCCGGCTGAATGGTAGAGGGGGAATTTTCATACGAGGTTTTGTGAACGATGTCATCTGAAAAGCAGTGGAAGGTGCGCGCGGTGCATTGCAGTCACCGCGCCACAGACGAAGAGGTGTATCAGGCGCTCAAACGCGCGACGCAACCGCTGACCCGCGCATGGGAAAAGTTGCGCAAGGCCAGGCGTATCGCCATCAAATTCAACCAGGACAAGGAGCCGCGCAACCTGGTGACATGGCAGAATCATCGCGTGCAACTGGTGAGCGACAGTGTGGTGCGCGCCACGCTGCGCCTGCTGCGCGAGAACACGCAGGCCGAATTGTTCTGCGTCGATGTTAGCTTCTACCAGCACTATGTCGAGCAGGCGAAGGGGGTGCAGACGTTGCAGATCGGCCATCTGCTGAAGGAGTTCGGCGTGACCTACATCGATGGCAATCGGGATGTCGTGTGGGCAGAGGTGCCGGGCGGTGGCTTGATGTTCGACAAATACCCAGTCACGCGCGAGTTTGCCGACATGGATGAATGGATCAGCGTGCAAAAGCTGAAGAACCACGCCTTCATGGGTGTGACGCTGTGCATGAAAAACTTGTTTGGGCTGATGCCGACCGAGCCGGCCGGCCGGCCACGCACGTACTACCATCACCTGGTGCGCATGCCCTACATGCTGGCAGACCTCGGCAAGCTCTACAACCCCGCGCTGAACATCCTGGATGGCATGGTGTGTCAGGCCGGCGAGGAGTGGGGCAAGGGTGAGGCGCGTCGCATCGCCGACACGCTCATCGCCGGCGATCAGGTTGTGGCGACCGACGCCGCCGGCGCGCACTTGATGGGGCTGGACCCGCTGCATGGCGACTGGCAGGTCGAGCCATTCCACCGCGACCGCAACTCCCTGCGCGTGGCTGCCGAGAGCGGCTTTGGCTCAGTCGATCTGAACCAGATCGATTACGAAAGTGAGATGAAAGCGCCGGTGGGTGATGGGCCGTTCTTTGCGAAGATCACCGACAGCCGTGAGATCGTGTTCAGTTGGCGCAAGACCACCGCCGAGCAGGGCTTGTATTACCGCGACCACGCGCGAGAGATTCAGCGCAAATACGCCGGCCAATACATCCTGCTGCAAATGGGCAAGGTGCAGTGGCACAGCAAGGATGGCGCCGTGCGTGAGTCGCGCCGCAAGCTGTCTGGCGATCATCCCGAGCAGGCGATGTGGATGAAGTGGGTCGATCCCAACGAGGTCGAGGGCGAGCATTACGAGGTCTATGACCGCACGCTCAAGGAGATTGAGGCGGTGACCGTGCCGGCGTAGTGCAGGGTCGCCGGCGCCTTGTTGCCGGAGGTAAAAAAGCGGGCGCAACCTCATTTGGTGCGCCCGCTTTTTTGGGGGTTCACAACCTGGTCTGCGCAAGGAATGCGCGCGTGGCTGCCATGTAAGGCGCGAAATTGTCGCGGCGAATGCAGTGGCCAGCGTCGGCGATGTGCGCCACTTGCAGGCGTGGATGCAGCGACTGCGCTTCGGCGGCCTGCGCCGGCGAGATGATCACGCCGTGATCGACGTCGCCAGTGATGAGCAGGGCCGGGCATTGCATGTGCTTCAGCGCGGCGCGCCAATCTATCGGCGGCGCGTCCATCCATTGCAGCACTTCCTCGTGCACTTGCGCGGTGGCGTCGGCCCACGGTTGCAATTCGCCATCTGACCAGCGCGGGTTCTTTTCATGCGCTTCAGCGATCACCGCCTCACGCGCCCTCTGTTTGTTGGCGCGCATGCCTTCGAGCCAACCGCGTTTCATGGCTTCCCCTTGTTCCGGCGAGGGGATGCGCGTTTCGGCGAACCATGCTGGATCTTCGAAGATCGCCGCGCGCACAAGCTGGGGGTGTTGTGACGCGATCAAGGTTGCCACTGCGCCGCCCATCGAATGGCCGATCACAGCGGGGCGGCTGAGTTGGAGCGCCTTGATGAGCGCAGCGGCATCGGCAGCGTGGTCGGCCGGTGCGTAACCCGTCGCCGGCGCTTCGCTCAGGCCATGCCCGCGCGCATCCGGCGCGATGCAGTCGTACTCGCCGGCCAGCGCCTCGATCACTGGCGTCCAGCACGCGCCGTTGTCGGTCAGGCCGTGCAGCAGCAGCACTTGCGGCTTGTCGCCGCCGCTGCGCAAATAGTGTATGCGAATGCCTTTGGCCTCAATGAAGTTTGATTCCATCATGTGGTGAATTATCTATTCGCTCTATGTTCTGTCCGCATCGTTTTGCGTTTGCCAACTTGCTGTGCATCCCCTTTACTTGACGTCATGAGCAACAAGCAGCGTTGGCGCGGGGCGTTCGCCATCCCCATGACGCCGTGGACCGACGATGACACCATTGATGAAGATGTATTGCGCGCCGAGATCGACTTCATGATTGAGGCCGGCGCACCTGGCGTGATCGGCCCGATCCTGGTGAGCGAGTTTCAGGCGCTGAGCGAAGCTGAGCGCCGGCGCTTCATGCAGTTGCTGGTCGAGCAGACGAACAAGCGCGCGCCGGTGATCGTGAACGTGGCCGGCGTGAACACGGCCAGCGCGGTGAGCTACGCGCGCCACGCCCGTGAAATCGGCGCAGATGGCGTGATCGCCATGCCGCCATACACCCTGCGCTACGACGCCGAACGCACGCACGACTACTTGAAACAGGTGGCAGCAGCTGCGCAGATGCCGGTGATGATCCAGAACGCCGACATCGCGCCGCTCTCGCCGGATGCGGTGGTGAAGCTGTGCAGCGAGATCGAGCATGTGAGTTGGGTGAAGGAGGAAGTCTCGCCGCGCCACCGCAGCATCGGCGCGCTGGCGGCGAAGCGCAGCCCGCACATTCACGGCATCATGGGCGGCGGCGGCGGGCAATACGTCATCACCGAACATGCGCGCGGCGCGTGCGGCACGATCATCGCGTGTGAGATCTGCGATGTGGTGCAGAAGATCTGGGCGCTGCTGGACGCCGGCGATTTGTCTGAAGCGGAGACGTGGTATGAGCGCGCGCTGCCGATCATCAACCTGGAATTTGCGATGGGCATGGCGTTTGCAAAATACTTCGTGATGAAGCGCGGCGTGTTCAAGAACTACCGCATGCGGGCGCAGGCGCGGCCGTTGGACGCCGACGACCTGCGCGAGATCGACCGCGCCTATGAGCGCATCGCGCCGCATCTGTTGTGGAAGCGGTAATGTGACGATTTCCAATCTCTGAGGAAAAAGATGGCAAAGACAAAATCAGGCAGGAAGAAGGATGTGTATCTCGAAAAGGCGCTGGATGGGGTGAATACATTCTCCAGCCCGAGCGAGCTGAAGATCACCGATATGCGCATCGCGGTCGTGTGCAGCAACTATGACTATCCGATCATCAAGATCGACACGAACCAGGGCGTGTATGGCATCGGTGAAGTGCGTGACGCCGGCCACAAGGAGAACGCGCTGCAGTTTAAGAGCATGCTGCTCGGCCAGAATCCGCTCAACATCGACATGATCTTCCGCAACATCAAGCACTACGGCAACTGGGGCCGCGAGGGTGGTGGCGTCAGCGGCATCGAGATTGCGCTGTGGGACTTGATCGGCAAGGTGTATGGCGTGCCGGTGTGGCAGTTCCTCGGCGGCAAATATCGCGACAAGGTGAGGCTGTATGCCGACACGCCGGCGCCGACCGACACCTCGCCCGAGGGCTATGCCAAGCGCGTGATGGGGCGCAAGAAGATGGGCATGACCTTCATCAAGTTTGACATCGGCCTGCACCTGCTCGCAGGCATGAAGAACATGCGCATCGGCCAGCCAACGAAATTTGAGACGGAGATGGGCAAATGGTGGTGGCGCGCTCCAGGCACTGGCGAGGTGGTGCGCGTGACCGACAAGGGCATCGCTCGCATGGCTGAAGTTGTTGCCACCGTTCGAGAGGCTGTTGGCTGGGATACCGCGCTGTGCATCGACCACTTCGGTCACGGCATGATGACGGTCAAGGAGGTGATCAAGCTGGGCAACGCGCTGGAGCCATATGGTCTGGCATGGATCGAAGACCCGGTGCATCACTACGACGTCGACGGCCACAAGGAAGTGCGCGATTCGATCCTGACGCCGGTGGCTGCCGGCGAGGAGTGGTATCTCATGGAGGGCTTCAAACCCTTTATCGAGAATCGCGCCGTCGACATCGTGCATCCGGATTTGCTGACTAGCGGCGGCATGCTGGAGACGAAAAAAATTGCCGACTACGCTGAAACGTTCCAGATTCCCACCGCGCTGCACTTCGCCGGCTCGCCTTTCGCCTTCATGGCGAATGTGCATACTGCTGCCGCGATTCCCTCCTTCGTCGCGCTGGAGCATCACGGCCTCGACCTGCCGTTCTGGGAGGGGCTGGTCACTGGCCTGCCAAAGGACTACATTCAGGGTGGTTACGTCGAGGTGCCGAACAAGCCCGGCCTAGGTCTCGACCTGAATCTTGAGGGCATCGCGGCGAACCTGCGCCCACCGAGCGGCCTGTTTGAGGAGACGAGCGCCTGGGACACGCCAAAGCTCGGCTTCTGGCAACCCGATCGAAGGTGGGACAAGTGATCTGAGAAAGTGAGAGGGAAGAAAGATGTAATTTGCATTTTCTTCCCTTCTCTGCATCTCCAAGGAGAGCCGCATGAATGAACTTGCCGCATTGATCCAGTCCACGCCGTTGATGGATACGCACGAACACATGGGGACGGAGCAGTCTTTCGTTGAGGACGGCCCTGACATTCTGCAATGCCTGTTCAGCAACTACGCGCAGAATGATCTGATCACCGCCGGCGCAAGCGACGCTGCGGTGAAGCATTTGATGGACAAAAGCGATCCCGATGTGCGCAGCCGTTTCGCGGCTGTGCGCGAGGCGTGGGACGCCATGCAGTTCACCGGATACGGGGAAGGTGTGCGATTGGTTGCGCAACATGTTTTTGGCATCCATGACCTGACTGCCAACGCCCTGGAGAAAGCCGCGCCACTCGCGCTGGCCCTGCACAAGCCCGGTGAGCGATTGCGGTTGTTGCGGGATGTGGCCGGCCTCGATCATATCCAGACCGATGATTTTGTGCTGGGTGTCTCGCCTGACGCCAGCGGGCCGGATTTCTTTCTGTTTGACATCTCGTGGGCTAACTGGGCGTGCGGCAGGGTGCAGGCCGAAGAGATGCGCGCGGAAACTGACATTGAAGTTCGAGACATCGCCACGTTGCGCAGCGCGTTTGAAGCCGCGTTTGAAAAATATGCGCCGGCAGCCATCGCGGTGAAAAGCCAGCACGCCTATGAACGAACGCTGCATTGGCAACTGCGCAGTGATGCCGAAGCGGAAGCCGTGCTGGTCAAACGCCTGCGGGATGATGCAGTGAGTGAGGCAGAGGCAAACTGCCTTGGCGATTGGGCGCTGGGACAGGCGGCAGAGCTATGCGCAAAACACAACCTGCCTTTGAAGATTCACACTGGCTATGCCGCCGGCAACCGTTTCATGCAACTGGATCGTATGCGCGCGTTGCAATTGACCCCATTGCTGGGGCAATATCCGCAAACCCGCTTTGTGCTGATGCATGACTCGTATCCGCACGACCATGAGATCGCCGCGCTGGCCAAGCACTATCCGAATGTGTGGGTGGATATGTGCTGGGCGTGGAGCATCGATCCGCACAGCGCGGCGCAATTCATCCGCCGCATGATCCATGCCGTGCCGGCAAACAAGCTGTTTGCGTTTGGCGGGGATTCCTTCGTGCCGACGATCAGCGTGGGCTATGCAATTCAGGCGCGCGCCGGTCTGACACGCGCATTACAGGCCGAAGTGGATGACGGGCAGCTTACCGAGCGGCAGGCGATCTCACTGGCGCGCCGTTTCATGCAGGACAACCAGCGCGCGTGCTTCGATCTGGAAGGGACGCGGGCTGCCATCCGTGCTCAGCTCGCCGTCTTGAACGACCACTGATAGCTGAAGGGCTTGCCGTCGTAGCTGCCGGTCACCGAGACGTTGATTGTGCTGTTTGCCGGCAGCGACTGTGATGGCCGGATCTCGATGCCCTTGTGACCCACCGGCAACGACGTGGTGTAACTGGCGGGTATCGGGTTGCCGTTGGCTGTCAGGCTGACGGATGACACGGTGGGCGCTGCGCCAAAGTAGCGCCAGCCCAGGGTGATGGAGTAGGCCTGCGCAGGGATGCCGGTCTGGTTGGGTGCAGGGTAGCGCACGGGCCAACCGGCATAGTTCAGATCCTTGCTGGTGTCGATGCGGGAAAGCACATCCAACGCAGAGCCGGCGCGATTGTTGCTTGCGGTATAGAACGAAAAGCCAAACGCCGGCGTGGTCGGATACAACAACCACATGCGGTGCCCCACCGAATCCATCCAGCCGTTGATGGCATGTATCGGCTGCCAGATCGGCTTGCTATATTCGCCGCCCAGCCACACGTTGCTATTTTGCCCGCAAGATTGCCCCTCTGCCGAGTACCACGGGCTGTTGGTGCGCTCGCTGTGGGCGATTTCGTTTTCCTCAGCCATGTAGCGCGAGTGGTACCAGCAGTTGTTGCTGAGTGAATCAATGAGCGTAACCGCTGGAACGCCGGCGGCGATCCGATACGCATTGACAATCTCGATCGGATCGGTGCTCTCTGGGCGAGGAGTGGCGCTTGCGCCGGCGCGCGTGACGATCGGCACATAGGCGCGTGCGATCAGTTGGCTGGCGCTTGCGCCGGCATCTGCATTGATGGTGAAGGGCGTTTGCGGCGCATGATCAATCGAAAGCTCGGCTGGCAGCGCTTGCTCTGTTGGCCAGCCGTCAATGGCTTGTGAATGTGTTTGCTGCACGGGGAGGATTGACAGTCCCAGCAAACAAATTGCTGCGCAAATGACGACTTTCAATCCCGATGCAATGAAGCGATGAACGTTGGTGCGATCCATGATTCCGGTTCAGATGAACGTGAGGAATCATTCTATGAAGATCGAATCATGTCGCTCTACGGGATTCTGACTGTGTTCTCAGTATGCAAAAAGACGCCATTTCGTATGGCGTCTTCTTTATAAACTTCAGAGATATGACGTGAGTTAGTCTATTTGTGGCTGTGCGCTGCAAAGAAGGCAAACACCGCCTCAGACTTTTTACCGATGCATACCGGTCAGTCTGCTAGGTCTTGAACACCCAACGCGCCATGCGATTGAACGCACCTTTGTCGGGAATGTGATTTATGCGCTCTTGCAGTGCATAGTGGGCAATAAAGGCAAGCACTACACCGATGAGCAATCCAATGAGCGCGGCGATCGCCACCTTTGGCAGCAGACCCATCGTGCGGCGGTCTGGGGGCAGCGCCGGCGATGCCAGTCGCACTTCACTGCCTGAAACAGCGCTCGCCAGCGTTACTTCGGCCTGTTTGCGCGCCAGCGTCTCAGATGTCTCGCGTCGCAGATCACGCTCGGACTTCAGGCGATCCAACGTGGCCTGCTCTTTTTCAAGACTGGCCTGCGCTTCACTTAGACGTTTTTGCAGCCGCTCGATGGCGACATTGGACACGTCGTTGCTGGCAAAGGAGCCGGCGGTCAGGTTGTCGATGCTGAAGTTCAGAATCTCGGCGGCTTTGTTTTGGGCGGCGGCCGTCAATGGGTTCGTGATGGGCACGTTTTCGCTCAACTGGCCGATGTCGCCCATGTCGAACAGCAGCGGGTAGGTATCTGAAATAGCCTGCGCGATTCTTGAATGGCTATTGTTGCCATTCGGCAATGTGTAACCATCGCCGGTCTGCAAGCGCGCTGTGACGTCGTTGATCTGCTGGGTGAGCGATGTTTCACGCGCTTGCAGCGATTTGACAAAAGCCTCCAGATCGGCCAACTGAGCGCTGGCAGTGATCGGCGTGGCCTGGTCCTGCATTTGCAATTGCAGCGCCACGCTGTCCGAAATGGGCGCAGTCAATGCAAAGGCATTCGCTTTCATCAGGCTGAGCGCGATGGCGTTCGATTGCGCTGCCGCATCACCGCCGGCGCGCACTTGGTCGCGCATCGCCTGCGCGTCGCCAATCATTTGCCGCACGCGACTGCGCGCATTGCTCAAGTTGGTCAGCAGCAACAGATCGGCGCGCACCTGCTCGTTGAAGGTCTTCACCTCGGCCTGATTCTGCGCGTCAAGATAGGCTGTTACCAGATTGCGCCGGCCTTCTTGTTCTTTTTCGAAAGCCACCAGCCGGTTGGCCGATTGCGCACCCAGATATGCTGAGATGATCTCGGAGTTCACCTTGAGTTGCTCGCTGATGACCAGCGTGAGCGCATTTTGTTTGCCGGATTGCAACGAGTCGAGCAACTGCTTGGTCTCGCTGATCGTGCTATGCAACTGCTCGATGGGGCTGGTGGCGATGTATTGCTCCAATGCAGTCTGCGCAGTGTTGTATTCAGACTGCGCGCGCAGATATTCTGTGGAGATGGAGGTTGAATATTCGGCCGGCGCGCCTGAATACAGGCTGTTCACATAGCGCTCATATTCGCGCGCCCACGCATTCGCAATCTCGGCAGCTGTTTGCGGGTTATCGTCGCGCACTTTGATCAGGATCAAGTCGCCGCGCCCGCCAAGCGCCGCATCCACTTTGTTCAGCAACTCTACGGCTGTGCGCTCATTGTTGGTCAGCAGCGGCGCCACATCGCTCATCACGCGGCTGGCGATGGCGCTGTTCTCCACCAATCCCTGAAAGGTGGCGCGGCGCGTGTCGGCGGTGGTGGCATTTGCATTCATTTCGTCCTGCGTCAGCGTCTTGAAGCGCGGGTCGAATTCCACCTGCGTGCTGGTCTTGACGATGGCGATGGTTGAGGTGGCTTCGTATGGCGAGGGTAGCGCCAGCCCGATCATGGCGCCGAGGATGCCGGCGATGATGGTCGAGGTCAGCAGCAGGCGCCAGCGTGACGTGACGATGGTCACATACTTCTTCAAATCGATCTCAATCTCATCCGAGTGATCGTCTGGTTGAGCGATATTCGTCATCGGGGTTTGCATTCGAAAAAGGACTCCTTGAGGTTGCGCGAGTGGCGCAAGTGTACTGGGCTGTGGTGTGCCGGCGCTACGATGCGTCGATGGTTGATGTGCTGTCGACCGGCGTTGCGTCGTTGACAGACGGACGCGCTGTCATGCGCCGGCCTCCGATGCGGTAGGGATATGCAACCTTGCGCGGTTGCTTTGGAGACGCATCTGTCGCTTGCCTCCCGCGCAACCATGCCAGCAGGCCACGCGGTTTGTGCGCTGTGGTGTCTGTCTCGATTTGATCTGTGGTGGATGAGGCCTGTGGCCGGACTGCTGCAGGCGTTTCAAGCGCAGGTGTCGCCTCGGCTGTGGCCGGCGTTGCGAGGACGGCAGACGACGTGGTGACATCTTGCGCCGGCGCTTTTTCAGCTATTGTGATCGGTGCGGCCAGCACTGACCAGCGCAGCGCGCTTGCCAGCCACAGCATCAATCGCGCCGATACGTGCGCCAGCAGCGCAATGGCCGCGACAGCAATGGCTTGAGCCACCAACGCGCCGGCGCCGTCAAATGCGCCGGTCACCAGCATGCCAACTGCTGCTGGCAGCAAAGCAGCCGTCACGATCGCGCTCTCGTCGTTCAGCCGGCGTTTCTCGTTCACCCAGTAAAAGCCGAGTGTTGCCAGCAGCCCGCACGCCACACCCAGCAATGCCATCAGCCAGGTGGGCAGCGACGCTGCGCCGGCGCTGCCCATGAAAATGGCTGCCAGCATGGCGCGGCTGGCGCTCAGCGCGTCGGTGTTGCGGGTGGTGAAGGCGGTGTATGCGCCGGCGGTGATGATGGCCACAGCCGCGGCAATGGCAGTATTTACAAATTGACGCATGGCCGCGTCGGCGTCTTGCGCTATCAGCGCGCCAGCCATGCCAGCCAGCACGAGCAACACGCCGGCGATGGCTCGCGCCGGTAGAAGCGCCTCTGGCAACTGCGGCGCGGGCGCGACACTGCGGCGCGGCGTTGCCCGCAGCCATGCCAGCCCTGCACCGCCGGCTGCCAGCCCCACTACCGCCAACTGCCCGGAATCGTGCGCGCCGAGTGTGTGCAGCCAGCCATTTGCCCACAGCCAGCCGCCGGTCAGCGGCAGTGCAACGCCACACGTGACGACGATGAGGATAAGTTGGGCGATGGGGCGCGCGCGCTGAGCCAACACGCCAGCCATCAGCACGGCGCCGGCCAGCACCAACGGCAGCGCCTGCACGAACAACGCCAGGACGCTGGGTTGTGCTGACGCATTCAGCAGGAAGCCGCTCGCGCCGGCGAATATCCAGGTGTCCTGTGCGCCGCGAATCGCAACTGGCGCGTTCAGCGTGCCAGCAAATTCTGGCACGGTTGCGCCAATGCCGCCAAATGCGAGTGCGAAGCCGAAAGCAGCGAAGGTGAGCAGCGAGGCGGCGAGCGCGATGAGGGTGACCGAAGCAAGCCGGCGCTGTGCCTGCAACGGCGCGCCAGCCGAGACGATCAGCCAGACGCCGGCGGGCAGCAGAAAACCGCTGACCATCTCAATGTGCATCTGCCAAAGTATAATTGAGTGCAATGATCCAACACCCCGCAGAAGAGAGCCTCGCCATCGCCCGCGCAGCAGTGACTGCTGCTGCTGATAAAAAAGCTGAAAACATTGTCCTGCTGGATCTACGCGGCCTGTCCTCTGTGGCTGATTATTTTGTGATTTGCTCTGGAAACAGTGAGCGCCAACTGCGCGCCATCGCCGATGGCGTTGACGAGGGCTTGCAGAAGGCGGTGAACAAGTCGCCTCGCCATGTGGAAGGGTTGAGTGGCGGCGGATGGGTGCTGGTTGACTACAGTGACGTCATCATCCACATCTTTTCACCCAGTCTGCGGGCGTATTACAACCTCGAAGGATTGTGGGCCAAGGCGCCAGTGCTGCTGCGAATGCAGTAATGGCTCTGGGGGCTTGGTTTCGAGCGCAAACCCGATCACTCTGCATTCGGAACTCAAAATTCCAGCTTCTTGTATCGCATTGCCACACTTTCGATAATGCCGATGGCGAGCATGACCGAGATCAGGCTGCTGCGGCCATAGCTGACGAAGGGCAGCACCACGCCGGTCACCGGCATCAGTCCCACTTGCATGCCAAGGTTGATGTAGGTTTGCAGGAAGATCGTTGAGGCGATGCCAACGCAGAGCAGCCGGCCAAACGTATCGCGCGAGATCATCGCCACATGCAGCGCGCGCAGCATGATGAACACCAGCAGCCCGATGAAGATTATCGCGCCGACAAACCCCAGTTCCTCAGCGATCACGGAGAAAATGAAGTCGGTGTGGCGAACAGGGAAGAAGCGCAACTGCGTTTGTTGTCCCATTCCCCAGCCTTGTCCCAGCAACCCGCCATTGCCCAGCGCGATGAGCGCCTGCTCGCTCTGATAATTAGCGCCACGCTCATCCACCAACCCGAGCAACAGCTCGATGCGCCGCAATTGGTAGTCGTGGAAAGATGGCAACTGTGTGACGATCAGCGCGATGGCGATGCCAATGACGGCCATGATCAGTATGTGCCTGCGCTCGATGCCGCCGACGAACGCCATCACCAGCCACATGAACACGATGGTCAGCGCGGTGCTGAGGTTGGGTTGCATCAGGATGAGCCCGACGCAGGGTGTGATGAGCAACAAGGAGACGAAGAGCGTTTCGAGGTAGGGCCGGCGACCCTCGCGATCGGAGATCACCTTTGCCACCACGATCGCCAGCGTCAATTTTGCCACCTCGCCAGGTTGCAGGTCGCTTGCGCCGAGGTCGAACCAGCGCCGAGCGCCATTTTGCTCCTTGCCGATGCCCGGCACCAGCACGAGCGCCAGCATGGCGAGCGTGACAATGTACAAAAAAGGCGAGACGTTCTTCAGCAGCGTGTAATCCAGCACGCTGATGAGGATGAGGATGAACAGGCCGGCGATTGCCGTCACAGCCTGGTCGAGCCACGACCGCGCGATGATCGGATCGCCCTTTGCCGCGCTGTAAATCATGGCGATGCCCATGGCGATGAGCAACATCACGCTGCCCAGCAGCCACCAGTCATACCTTCGCCAAAGCCTGCTGTCCATGCCGAACTCAACTAAAAAGCTAACTGCCGGGTTTGCGGCGCGCCGGCGTGCCGCTCACGCGCCCGGTCTGGGTGTTGTTGATGTTGGGGATTAGGGGAATGTCGACCAGCAATTTGCTCTCGGTGTCCTCGTGGGTCACGTTCACTTCCACGTGGTCGCGGTCGATGTTCACGCGGCGCGAGATCACGGCGATGATGTCATCCTTGATCAGCGCCAGCACACCGGGCGGAATCTCGGCGCGGTCATGCACCAGCACGAAGCGCAGGCGTTGCTTGGCGGTCTCTGCGCTGGTCTTGCGGCCAAAGAGCTTGTCAAAGAAACTCATGTTGCACCTTTGTTCCTTTGCCTCACTCGGCCCTGCCAAACAGCTTCTGCCACCACGACGGCGACTTTGGCTCCACCAGCGGCACATCTTCGCCGCATAGCCGGCGCGCGATGTCGCGGAAGGCGCTGGCCGCCGGCGACGCGCCGTTAAACGCCACCGGCATGCCGCGGTTGGTCGACGAAAGAATGGATTCGTCTTCCGGCACGATGCCGATAATGTCTGTGGACAACACGTCCATGATGTCTTGTGTCGAGAGCATCTCCTGCTTCTTTACGCGCGCGGCCACCAGCCGGTTGATAACGAGGTGAGCCGGCCCCTTTTCCTTCGATTCAACCAGCCCGATCACGCGGTCGGCGTCGCGCACCGACGACACTTCGGGATTGGTGACGACCAGCACCTTGTTCGCCGGCGCCAGTGCGTTCTGGAAACCCTGCTCGATGCCGGCAGGGGAGTCGATCAGCATGAAATCGGCTTCGGCGCGTAATTCATCGCATACCTGCACCATCTGCTCCGGCGACACCGCTGATTTGTCGCGTGTTTGCGCAGTGGGCAGCAGATACAACTCTGGCGCGCGTTTGTCGCGGATGAGCGCCTGGCGCAGCCGGCAACGCCCTTCGAGATAATCCACCACGTCATAGACGATGCGGTTTTCCAGCCCCATCACGATGTCGAGGTTGCGCAGGCCAATATCGCCGTCGATCACGATTACTTTCTTGCCCAGCATTGCCAGCGCCGCGCCGATGTTTGCGGTGGTGGTCGTCTTGCCGACGCCACCCTTGCCCGAGGTGATGGTAACTACAGTGCCTTCCATGTTGTCTTCGCTTGTGAGTGGAGTTGCGCGCCCGAAGCGCTCATGCGTTCTTGTCCCATGGCGTGAAGGTGATTTGCTGGTCGATCAGTTGTGCTTGTTCAGCCTTGCCGGCCCGGTTGCGTTTTTTCTGCTCATTGGGGCGCAGGGCGAGTGCCGCATCCGCAATTTTCACCAAAGAGGGCGACATTTCCAGCGCGCAAATGACCGCGCGGACGTCGCCCAGTGCGCCGGCGTGTGCAGCACCCTGCAATTTGCCCCATACGATGATATCACCCCCGGCAATCAACTGCGCGCCTGGATTGACGTCGCCGATGACGACGATGTGGCCCGGATGGCGCAGCACCTGCCCGCTGCGCACGCGCCGCTTTGCCAGCAGGCCATCGGTGGCTTCGGTGAGCGTCACGGGTTCGTCGGCATGAGGCGGGGCAACGGACGTCGTGGCTGGCGGTTTTGTTTCTGGAGACGGGGTCTGCGCCGGCGATTCGATCTCACCCTTGCCGTTCGGTTGCAGCAGGGCAGTGGGTTGCGCCGGCTTTGGCGCAGCCAGCGTGTCGCTCAGCCCCAGTCCGCGCACGCGCATCTGGGTGCCGGCGTCCTGCGACACTACCGCCCACAGCGTCACATCGTGCGCCTTGAGCAAAGCCAGCGAGCGTTGCAGATCGTCGTCGCTCAGCGCCATCTCACGCACGTCAAAAGCGACTGTGCCGCCCTTGAAGAAGCCGGCGTTTGTGTCGAGCTTGCTCTCCAGTTCGCGCAGCCGCGTCAGCCACGGCTCGTCCGCCGGCCCGCTGAACACGATGAGCAGCCCCTGCCGCAATCCTTTGATGGCAATCATGCAAGATGCGAGTTTAACGTGAATTTGTCATTTTGACTTCATATTTTCAGCAGCCGATGCCGCGTGCCGGAATGCGAACCGGAGTGCAAAGAAGAAGCGTGTAATGGCAAATGACGAATCTCAAATCACTCTGAGGTGCTCTTTTGAATCGGCATGAGCTTGTCTTCGGGGATGCCGAGGTTGAAGTATTTGTTGAAGATGCGCTGGGTGATCGGCGCGGCCACTCCTGAGCCTTGCCCGCCATTCCACACATAGACTGACAGGGCGATGGTCGGGTTTTGCGCCGGCGCATAGGCCACGAACCATGCATGTGTGGGTTGCACCTCAATGCCCTGATAGCAGATCTTCAGCTCGTAAGCCACATCGTCGCAGAACTCGGCCGTGCCGGTCTTGCCGGCGTATTCAAAACCCGGGATTACTGCCTGATGCGCTGTGCCGCCAGGCTCGTTCACCACGCGCCACATCGAATCCTGAATCAGCTTCATCCAGTATGGATCGAGCGGGAGTTGCCGGCGAATCTTCGGCTGGAAGGGTTTGATCACCTGCCCCTTTTCGTCGATTACATCGCGGATGATCTGCGGCTCATACAGCGTGCCACCGTTGGCGATTGTCGCAGCCACGTTTGCCATCTCCAGCGGTGTAGCGAGCAGGTAACCCTGCCCAATTGCCATGTTGTAGCTGTCGCCGGTGGTCCAGATCTCGCCGACGTTGCGCAGTTTCCAGTTCTTGGTCGGCGCGATGCCGACGGCATGGTCGATCTGCAGGGTGTTGTCTTCGCCAATGCCGAACAGGGATGCCCAATTTGCGAGCTTGTCCGGCCCCATGCCCTGGATGTTCTCCGGCGCATAGCCGCCGACTGCCTTGTAATAATACGTGTCGCACGAGTTGCGCAGCGCATCGCGAATGGTCTGGTTGCCATGGCCGGCGCGCAACCAGCAATAGAACTTCTGACCCTTTTCCGTGTTGGTTGGGTCATATTCATCGGGCAGATTGAAGATGCCTGGATCGTGGATCACCGTCTGCTCGCTCACCGCGCCCTCTTGCAGCAGCGCCGCCGTCGTCACAATCTTGAATGTCGAGCCTGGCGGCACGCGATCTTGGGTGGCATGGTTGATGAGCGGCTTGTGCAGGTCGTCGGAGAGCTGCTTGTAATCCGCTTGTGAGATGCCCTGCGCGAAGGCGTTGTTGTCGTAGCCCGGCACGCTGACCATGCCCAGGATCTGCCCGTCGCGCGGGTCGATGGCGACAACGGCGGCGCGCGGTGAGTTGCGCTCCTTCATCGCCGGGATGAGCGCGTCGGAGATGATCTCTTGCAGACGCAGGTCGATGGTCAAACGCACGCTGTTGCCATCCACCGGCTTGGTCTCACTGATGACTTGCATCTCTTCGTAGGATGCATCGACGAGAATGGCGCGGCTGCCCTTTTGGCCGCGCACCTCCTCTTCCACCGCGCGTTCCACGCCGACGATGCCGACGCGGTCGTTGTCGTAATCGTAAACATTAGCGTTGTAGAAGGTCGGATCGCGGTCGATCATCTCCTTGAAGATTTTGCCGGTATAGCCGAGGATATTGCCCATCAACCCCTTGTAAGGGTAGGTGCGTGAGCCGGCAGTGCGCACCACCACGCCACGCAGCGTAAGCGATTGCTCTTGAATCGCCAGCGCCTTCTCGCGCGGCACGTTGTCGGCCACCACGACTGGCTGGTAGGGCGCGGCGGATTGAAAGACTTTGGTGTAGATGTCGCCGGCGGTCACGCCGGGTTGTCCGATCATCTCGGCCAGCTTGTTGTACATCGCCATGCGCTCCATGCGTTGCTGGATGCGGTCGTCCTCTTGAATTTGCTGGATGGGGACGATGGCGATCTGATAGGCTGGCGCGTTGCGCACCAGCGGCACGCCGTTGCGATCGTAGATCAGCCCGCGCGTGGCCGGCAATGTGCGCAGGATGACCGAGCGCTGGCCAACCTGCTCGCTGAAAATGCGCTGGTTGGTCACCTGAAGATCGAACAGCCGCACGGCCAGCAAACCGAATACGATGACCATGCCGATGCCGAGCAGGACCAGCCGGAATCGGCCGCCTTCGTTGTCGGGCGGCGGCGTCTGGCTGGAGCGCCGGCGGATGGGGAGATCGTCAACAATCATGGATCGTGCAAACACCAGTCTGGCGTCGTCTCAGGCATCATCAGGTGCAATCATTCATCGTTGCGGCATGAATCGCTCCTGCTCGCGCAGGCCGTCCTGCATCCGGTTCAGCATCAAGTAGGTTGGTATGGACAGCACAGGATTGATGAGCAGCGCCGGCAGGATCACCTGTGTGAATGCCAGCGAGATGCTGTAGGGTCGACCTGAAAATGCCAGCACCAATAGCAGCACGATGAAGTATCCCATCGTTGTCACAGCCACCCAGTTTGTCACGCGAAAAGTTTGAAACGGAATCGGCACGCGATCCAGCAGAATGGCAAGCGTGTTGCCCAGCACGAGGCCGGCCAGATTGCTGCCAAAGGGCGCGCCAGACAGCGCATCCAGCAGCAGCCCACCATATGCTGCCCACAGGAAACCCTCATCACCACGTATCGCTGCCCATGTCGACGTCACGATCAGCACCAGGTTCGGGCGCGGGAAAGTGCCGAATACCGCCGGCAGCAAGCTGGTTTCAATGACCGCCAGCAGAAAAACGATGACGCCGGCGAAAACATGGCGACGCATGAGGCGCCATCCTAGCGCAGCGAGATGAGAGATGGGTAAATAGGCTCGCAACCGCAGCACGCCGCATTGCCAACGAATGCACGACGCGCATCTTTCGCAAAGTCGCAACGCGCAAAAGCGCCACGTTCCTTCGGCGCGCTTGGGAATGCAGTGAATTTGCGCGAGCCAAACCTACCCAGCACGGCGCCGATGCGCCAGCCAGATGCGCCCGTGATACACCCATAGCCACAGCGAAAACAGCGTGGACCACAGCGCGCCCAACAGAAAGCCGGCGGTATCGCTTCGTATCGGCTGTGTGCCGAGCAACACGTCGAGCAAACGCGCGGCAAACTGTGCGCCAATGAATGTGCAGGCGATCAGGCCGCAGATGGTAAAGAATGCAAGGTAGGATTGCGCAGTGGTGCTTTCCCACTGCCAGTCTCGTCGTGTCCAGCGCCAGTGGATGAACCAGATCGGCCATGCGATGACAGCGAGCGCCAACCCGCGCGCCAGAGCAGTCATATGCTGCGAACCATACAAGCCTGGCACCTGGCCGGCGAGTGACCAACCCACCAGCAATGATGCGCCAAACGCGACGCACAGCGCGATGAACGAGGCAACAGTGATGTAGCGAATCCACATGGTGGAATGGTAATGGGCAGTCAGTATCTGGCGCACCGGAAACGGAATGCGCGCAGCTGTTGGTTCCAATGCATCAATGAGCGTCAACCATTGCGTTCACCACATCGTGCAACGCGCCTTGCGTTTCCACTGCATGCTGAAAGTCGTGCATGGCGCGCTCGGCGTATTGCATGGCGCGGGCACGTTTGTCGCGGGATGGGTTTTCCAACGCCGGCAGGATGCCGAAGTTCGCCTTCATCGGCTGGAAGTGTTGCGGCTCGGCATGCGTGATGTAGTGACATAGCGCGCCCAGCATGGTGGTGGCCGGCAACGTGATCAGTGGCTCGCCGCGCGCCTGCCGCACTGCGTTGACGCCGGCGAGCAAGCCTGTTGCCGCGTTGCCCACATAGCCCTCCACGCCCACGATCTGGCCGGCGAAGAAGATCACGCATGACACACCCCGTCCGAGCCGCTGCGCCACTACATCATTTTCAATCCGCAATTTCAGCGTCTCGTCCAGCATTGCCGGCGAGTTGATGAAGGTGTTGCGGTGCATATGACCGTGACGCACGAACTCGGCGTGTTGCAGGCCAGGGATCATGCGCAGCACGCGATCCTGCTCTGGATACTTCAGGTTGGTCTGGAAGCCGACGATGTTGTAGAGCGTGCCGGCGATGTTGTCCTGCCGCAGTTGCACCACTGCGTAGGGCCGCTTGTTGGTGCGCGGGTCGCGGATGCCGACTGGTCGCATCGGCCCGTACGCCAGCGCGTCCCGGCCGCGCCGCGCCATCACTTCCACCGGCAGGCAGCCCTCAAAGAATTGCTCGCTGTTCAACTCGAAGTCGCGCAGCGCAGCAGTCTCAGCTGCGGCAAGCGCGTCGGTGAAGGCGTAATACTCGTCCTTCGTCATCGGGCAGTTGATGTAATCACCCTGACCCATGTTTTCGCCGGGCGCGGTCACGGTGCCGTCGGCATGCTTGCCGTAGCGCGAGGCGCGAAACGCGATGTTGAAGTCGATTGACTCCAGCGCGACGATGGGCGCGATGGCGTCGTAGAAATACAGGTATTCGCTGCCGCTGATTCTTGCGATCTCGCCGGCCAGCGCGTCTGACGTGAGCGGGCCAGACGCGATCACGGTGATGCCATCGGGGATGCGCGTCACCTCCTCGCGGACAACCTCGATGTTGGGGTGCGATTCGATCTTCTGGGTGACCAGCGCTGCAAAAGCCTCGCGGTCGACGGCCAGCGCACCGCCGGCTGGCACGGTCGCCTGCGTCGCGCACGCGATCATCAGCGAGCCGAGTGTGCGCATCTCGTGCTTCAGCAGCCCAGGCGCCTTGTCGATCTGGTCTGCGCCGAGTGAATTGCTGCAGACGAGCTCGGCCAGCTTGTCGGTGGTGTGCGCCGGCGTCATCTTGCGCGGACGCATTTCAAACAGTCTCACGCGCAGTCCGCGCTGCGCGATCTGCCATGCGGCTTCGGTGCCGGCCAGCCCGCCGCCGATCACGTTGATCAAGGATGTCGATGGGATGTTGTCGCTCATCAGTCGTGATGATTCTACCCGCGTGGATAGAATGGCTTGTGTGTTTGGCGCATTCAAACAGCGACTTGCAATGGCCTGCGCGGCGCTTGTCCTCAGCGCATGCAGCGCGCCGCCGGCGCATACGCCCATCGCAGCGACAGTCATTGCGCCGCAGGTCACCCTTTACCCGACTCAGGACGCCCTGCTGCAGCAGCCAACAGAAACACCCTTCGGCGCGCAATATGACGATGCCTGGAAGCCGGCGATGCCTGGCGTGGAGTACATGCTGGCGCAGGCAAAGGTGAACGCGCGCGAGGAGTGGCTGCTGATGGCGCGGCTCGACCCGACGCAGGTGACCTTCCGCACCCACTACGATCCACGTCAACCGAAAACCGCGCGCGAATGGCAGGCCCAGACGCAGGCCGGCCTCGTCATCAATGGCGGTTTCTTCGATGACAAAAATCAGGTGACTGGTTTGATCGTGGCCGATGGCGAACCCTCGGGCCATAGCTATCGCGGTTTTGGCGGCATGTTCTCGGTGGGGCAGGACGGAACGCCGGCGCTGCGCTGGCTGCGCGATCAACCCTACCGCGCCGGCGAAGACATTGTGCAGGCGGTGCAGGGCTTTCCGATGCTGGTAGTGAACGGCGAGCGCATTGAGCCGATGGATGACAACGGCGAGCGCAATCGCCGCAGCTTCGTCGCTGTCGATGCGCAGGGGCGTGTGCTGCTGGGCGTGACGCAGATGGCGCAGTGGACGCTGACTGACTTGGCGGACTATCTAGCAAACGCCGAATCGCTCGATGTGGTCAGCGCGCTGAATTTGGATGGTGGCGCGTCGTCGGGGCTATGGCTGGCCGGCGGGCTGGATGGTGTGTCGATGAATTCATTCGATCCGGTGCCGGCGGTGATTTCTGTAACGGCGAAGTAGCGGCGCTGCCGGTTGGCCCTACGGCAGGCGATCGTAGAACAGCAGCAACGTCTTGCTGTAGCGGCGCTCATCGCCCAACTCGAAGTGTTTCAGCGCGAGGGGCGTGTATTCCTTCGGGTCGATCTGCACGATGACGGTGCCTTCGTCATGCAGCCAGCCGATGTTGTCATCCACTGCCAGCAATGCGCGTGACCATAGCCCCTGATATTGGGGTGGGGCGATATAGATGAAATCGTAGCTGGCGTTGGGCCGGCCGGCGATGAATTTGAAGGCATCGAAGCGCACCACCTTGCCCCTCGCTGCAAGTTGCGTGGCGTGCAGGTTCTCCTTGATGACCTCAATGGCCTGTGGCGCCATATCGACGAAAGTCACCTCGCTTGCGCCTCGACTGAGCGCCTCGATGCCGACAGCGCCGGTGCCGGCGAACAGGTCGAGCCAGCGCGTGCCACGCACATCGTCGCCGAGAATGTTGAACAGTGCCTGCTTGGCGCGGTCAGTGATCGGGCGCGTGGTATCGCCCTTGACGGACTTGAGCTTGCGCCCCTTGGCGCTGCCGGTCGTGACTTGCATTACGCTGCCTTGACCATCGCCGGCGTAAACACCAGCTCCAGCGTCCATGCCCCATCGCGGCGTTCGGCGCGCCACACGCCAGCGCATGGTGAATGATTGCCGAAATCAAATACATAGTCCGTCAGCTTGAGCTTCTCATCTGACAAGATCTGCAAGAACGCTTTGATGGATGAGCCGTGCGTGACGAAGCCGGCAACCTCGACTGGTTCGGTCTCCACCCGCGCCAGAATATTGCGCGAGCGCGCCATCACGCTGTCAAATGTCTCGTCGCTGCGATGCTCGGCGAGGTCTTCCTCAGTGATCACGCGCAGGCCGGCTTTCCCGGCGATGGCGTTCGCTGTCTCCTGGGTGCGATCCAGCGGCGAGGCATACAGCACCTGCAGGCCGCATTGCGAAAGATATAAGCCGGCGGCGTTGGCATCTTCTCTGCCGACATCTGAAAGTGGCGGCCCTGGCACGCGGTCATAGGGGATGCCGGTGCCTTGCTGTGGTTGAGCGTGACGAATGATGTAGAGTTGTTTCAACATGGGGTTCCGAGTTCTGAGTTCCGAGTGTCGACCTCTGCGCTATGGGCAGGCAATGGTCATCTCCTTCAACCTGCCCGTTCCGTCTGCTCCATAGCATTTGCAGTAATTCACGCTGTCATCGATGGACAGCCCGCCACGCCAGTTCAAGACAGTGAGTTGACCGCGCGCGCACTGCACGCCGGCTTGCGGACTACCCGCCGGCGTGTTGCGAAACCAGCCGATGCCGCTTGGCCGGCCTTTCTCCCACATCATCCACACGCGCGCCTCGCGCAACGGCTCGCCAGCGTTGATCTCCAGCCCATCCGTCACGGCAAGGAAATAGATGAAGCCGCACACGAAGGGCGCACCCAGCGCAACCACCGTGATCAACGCCACCCCAAGCCGTTCCAGCCACAAACGTGTTCTGCTCATGCGATGCAAGCACCCTGTCAGCGCAGGACGCAATAGTATAATCTCGCCGCTTTAGCAACGGCTGAACGGGGATGTGGCGTAACTGGCAGCCGCGCATGACTTAGGATCATGTGCCGAAAGGCATGTGGGTTCAAGTCCCACCATCCCCACCTTTCCCTAAACAAACAACCATGAATCTCCAAGTTGAACCACTCGACACGCACGAAGTGCGCCTCACCATCACGGTGGATGAGGATGTTTTGAACAAGGCGCGCCGCGATACATTGAAGAATCTCTCCAAGCAGGTGCGCATTCCTGGTTTTCGCCCAGGCATGGCGCCGCAAGCTGCTGTCATCCGCGCCATTGGCGGCGAAGAGGTATTGAACGCAGAGGTCGTCGATCAGGTGGCGCGTGAGGTGTATCCGAAGGCGCTCGATGCATCGGGCATCGAGCCATATGGCCCGGGCGCGATTGAAGAGGTAAAGCAGGAGCCGTATCAACTCATCGCGCGCATCCCGCTGGAGCCGGCAGTCGATCTGAAGGACTACAAGTCGATTCGCGTGCCGTTCCCTGAAATCACGGTGACGGAGGACGAGATCGAGCAGCAGTTGCAGTATCTCCGCGAGGAGAACGCCGTGGTGCAGCAGGTGGAGCGGCCGGCGGAATTGGGCGATTTGGTCGAGGCTGATATTCATGGTCACATCGAAGCGGAAGAGGTGTTCCACACCAGCAGCCGGCGCGGCGTGGTCGTCGATGATGAGCGCTTCGGCGTGCCCGGGTTGGCGGCGATGATCGTCGGCATGAGCGCCGGCGACCACAAGGAAGACTCGCTCACCCTGCCGGATGATTTTGGCGTGGAGTCTTTGCGCGGCAAGGAAGTGCATGTGCACATCGATGTGAAGCGCGTGAGCAGCCGCGCGTTGCCGGAGATCAACGACGAGTTGGCGCAGGCCGGCAGCTCGTTTGGCACGCTGGCTGAATTGCGTGAAGACCTGCGCAAGAATCTGCACAACTTCAAGGAGCGCCAAACGACGCAGGAATACGCCGTGACGGTGCTGGACACCTTCACCGAGCTGGCTGATGTGAAATACCCGCCCCAGTTCGTCGAAGATCGCCTGGACGATTACTTCGCTGAATTCAAGGAAGACATTCGCGAGCATGAAGGCATGCCCTTCGATGAATGGCTGAAGTTGCAGGGTAAGACCGAGAAGGATGTGCGTGATGAGTTGCGTGCCACCGCTGAGACGCGCGGCAAGCGCGGCCTCGTCATGCGCCAGCTTGGCATCGCTGAGAACCTGAATGTGAGCGACGACGAGATCGCGATGGAAGTGGAGATGACGGCGATGCGCTACGGCCAGCGTCAGGATGAGGTGCGCAAGTTGCTTTCGCAGCAAGACACGCGCGGCACAGTGAAGAACAACATCCTCTCCAACAAGGTGATGGACCGGATGGTGAAGCTTGCCAAGGGCGAGATCAGCGCGCCAGCGGAGGCAGACGCGCAGCCGGCAGTTGAAACCCCTGCGGAAAGCTAATGCAGAACTAATGCTCGGCGGTTAGTAATTCGTCATTCGCAAATGGCAGTTGTCCGGCGCGCACTCTCGCGTAGTCCATTGCCAGGCAATGCCCAATCCACCGAGAAGAGGTTACTATGGTTCCGATTTATTCGCAGGCGCAGTTCGACCAGATTCAGAACGTCATCCCGATGGTCATCGAGACCACCGGTCGCGGCGAGCGCGCCTATGACATCTATTCCCTGCTGCTGAAGGAGCGCATCGTGTTCCTTGGCACGCCGATCAACGATCAGGTGGCCAACTTGATCGTGGCACAGTTGTTGTTTCTCGACCGCGAAGACGGTGAGAAGGACATCAACTTCTTCATCAACTCACCCGGCGGCCAAGTCTATTCTGGCATGGCGATCTACGACACCATGCAGATGATCAATGCGCCGATTGCGACATTCGCCGTTGGCCTGACCGCCAGCTTCGGCACGTTGCTGCTTTTGGCCGGCACCAAAGGCAAGCGCTATGCCTTGCCCAACGCCACCATCCACATGCACCAGCCGCTCGGCGGCGCGCAGGGTCAGGCTTCGGACATCGAGATTCAGGCGCGCGAAATTCTGCGCCTGAAGACCACGTTGAACAACATCATCATGCGCCACACCAACATGACCGAGGAGCAGGTGCTGAAGTACACCGACCGTGACATCTACTTCACTGCCGAGCAGGCCAAGGAACTGGGTGTGATCGACTCGATCGCGGAGTTGAATCAGTCGAAGCTGGCGCTGTTGAACGGCAAGGCTGCACAGGCGCTGCCGGCGGCAAACTGATCGCCCTGCAAACGCACGCAAACCTGACAGGTTCTCTGCAGCCTGTCAGGTTTTTTTGTTGTTTATACTTTGGGCCGATGCCCAAGCCCGGCAACAGCGCCAACAACTGCTCGTTCTGCGGCAAGAGCGAACTGCACGTCAATCGGCTGATCGCCGGTCCGCGCAACGTCTTCATCTGTGATGAGTGCATCGCCATGTGCCAGGACATCCTGGATGGCGAGCGCCGCTCGGCGCATGACAACCGCGCGCCTAGCCACATTGGCGCGGCCACGCTCACGCCGCGCGCCATCTACAAACATCTGAACGATTACGTGATCGGGCAGGATGAAGCGAAAAAGGCGCTCGCCGTCGCGGTCTACAACCACTACAAGCGCATTGAGAGCAAGGCGCGCTTTACAGACGTGGAGCTTGGCAAAAGCAATGTGTTGCTGGTTGGCCCCACCGGCAGCGGCAAGACGTTGCTGGCGCAGACGCTGGCGAAATTGCTGGACGTGCCTTTCTGCATCGCAGACGCGACTGCGCTGACCGAAGCCGGCTATGTCGGTGAAGATGTCGAGACGATTCTGGCGCGCCTGATTCAGGCCGCTGATGGCGATGTGATGCGCGCGCAGCGCGGCATTATCTACATTGACGAGATTGACAAGATTGCGCGCAAGAGCGCCGGCAATCCCAGCATCACCCGCGACGTGTCTGGCGAAGGGGTGCAACAGGCGCTTCTCAAGATCATCGAGGGCAGCATCACGTTTGTGCCGCCGGATGGAGGGCGCAAGCACCCGCAGGCCGATATGCTGCGCATCGATACAAGTGACGTGCTGTTCATCTGCGGCGGCACATTTGAAGGTCTGACAGGCATGATTGCTGAGCGCGCCGGCCTGAAGCGCCGCATGAGCCTCGGCACGCCGGCGTTGGAGGCGAAGCCGAAGCGCGCCGACAATCTGCTCTCGCTCGTCACGCAAGACGACTTGATGCTATATGGCCTGATCCCTGAGCTGGTAGGCCGGCTGCCCGTCATGGTGACACTCGATTCGCTCGATCAGCGCGCATTGATCGACGTGCTGACCAAGCCGCGCAACGCCATCATCAAGCAATATCAGCGCCTGCTCAGCCTGGACGGCGTGGAGTTGGTGGTGGGTGACGATGCTCTGCGCGCGGCAGCGGATGAGGCGATGAAGCGTGGCAGCGGCGCGCGCGCGTTGCGCAGCATCGTGGAGCGCACCCTGATGGATGTGATGTACGAGATTCCCTCGCGGCGCGATATTCGCAAGGTGGTCGTCGATGCGCTGGCGGTGCGCGGTCAGGCTGCCCCCAAGCTCTACGACCAAGCCGGCCGACTAATCGGCTTGCGGCTCGACAAGGCGGCGTAACGTGTCCACGCTCAACCCATCCACTAAGGCAAGAGAGCGGTGGCCGCTGGTTGCCGGCGCATGCATCGCCGCCGGCGTTCTCGTTGGCGCGGCTGCCGCGCTGATCAACCCGCTCTACCTGCTCGCGCTCGCAGCTCTTGCGCCGGTGGCAGTGTGGGCATTGAGCGATGTGAAGCACGCGCTGGCTGTCATGCTGATCGTGCTGGCCGTCATGCCTCGCTTCGCCAGCCCGGTCAGCATAGGCTTCAAACCGACATTTCTGGACGCGACGCTCGTCGCGGTTTTGCTGGCTTGGGCAGCGGGATTGCTCGGCCCGCGCCGGCATCCGCTGCGGCGCTCGGTCATTACTGCCCCGGTTGTGCTGCTCATCTGCGTCGCCGTTGCCACCTTCATCGTCGGTCTGCCCAATGGCGCGCTCACCACGTTGGTGGCGCGGCGTTTTGCCGAGCTCGTCTTGAGCTTGTTGATGGCGCTGGTGCTGGTGTCGGTGCTTGGCGAATTGCCGATGCAGGAGTTCTTTGTCAAGATCGCCATGTTGGCGGGCGGTCTGTCGGCGCTCATTGGCATCGTGCTGTACGTCATCCCCGATGAGACGACCATGCGCCTGCTGTCGAGCTTGCGCATATTCGATTACCCCACCGGTCCCGGTGTGTTGCGCTACATCCTGGATGACCCTGCGCTGATGCAGCGCGCCACCGGCACGTGGATCGACCCGAATGCCTACGGCGGCTATCTGCTCGTCATCGGCGCGTTGACCCTGCCGCAGCTCTTTTCTGACAAGCCCCTTTTGCCGCGCGCACTGGTGGCCGGCTGCATGGTGCTCATCGCTGTGGCGCTGGTGTTGAGCGTTTCACGCGGTGCCATGCTGGGGCTGGCGATGGTGGCTGTGCTGATGGGGCTGTTGCGCTATCGCCGGCTGCTTGCGATGATGGCGCTGGTGGTGCTGCTCATGCTGATCCTGCCGCAGACGCGCGAGTTGATCGCGCATTTTGCAGCTGGCTTTGCCGGCAGCGACCTCGCCACGCAGATGCGCTTCGGCGAGTACAAAGACGCGCTGGAGTTGATCGAGCGCTATCCTGTGCTGGGCGTCGGGTTCATCGGCACACCGGACGTCGATCTCTACATCGGCGTGTCGTCGATGTATTTGCTGATCGCGCAGCAGATGGGATTGCTGGGGCTGCTCGCCTTTTTGTCGGTGTTTGTGGCGCTGTTCATCGGTGCGGTGCGGGCATGGCCGGCGGTGCGCAACGATCCACCCCGCAGCGCCATCTTCATCGGCGCGCATGGCGCGGTGCTCGGCGCGCTGTTTACCGGCATCTTTGACCACTACTTTTTCAACATCGACTTCCACAATTCGGTCATGCTGCTATGGTCGGTCATCGCGCTGGCCGCGGCAACGCAATTGCGGGTTGAGCCACTGTGTGATTGAGTCATTTGACCATTGTCTGGATCGCGTTTTCAATGACTCAATGATCCTTTCTCGCTGCTACAATCCCGCACATGGAAATGCTGGAAATAGAAGTTCAATCCCTCAAGAAAGTAGATATCGTCAAGCTCAAGGGGCGCATCGACAGCGCCAACGTTGCTGAATTCGAAGGCGCCATCAACGCATTGCAGCAACAAGGCCGGCATTGTCTCGTGCTGGACATGGCAGAGTTGAACTACATGAGCAGCGCCGGCTTGCGCGTGATGGTCTCTGCGCTCAAGGCTGCCAGGAACAAGAGCGGCAATGTGGTCGTTGCTGCGCCGACGACGAACATGGTCGATACGTTGAAACTGGTTGGCTTCCACACGCTGTTCCCGCATTACGACGATGTCCTCAAGGCCGTCGATTCCTTCTGACAATCAGGGCAACGATGCGGTGCTGACAGTGCCGGCGTCGTTGGATCACTTGCGCCTCGTCACAAACTTCGTGGCGCAGATTGCCAGCCGCGCAGGGTTCGCGCCTGAGCAGGTGCATCGCATCGAACTTGCGGTGGATGAAGCCTGCGCGAACATCATCCTCCATGCCTACGCGGGTCAGGCCGGCGGCAAGATCACCACGCGCGTTCATGTTCAACCCGGCCACAGGCTTGTCATTACCTTCATCGACACCGGCAAGACATTTGATCCCGATGAGGTGCCGCAGCACGATCCCCATGTTGATCTGGACAATCTCAAGGTCGGCGGACTGGGGATTTTTCTGATGCGGCAGGCGATGGACGACGTGCGATACGAATTCAACGTGGCGGGCAGCCGGCCAGATGAGCCGGCGACCTTTAACCGCCTCACGCTGGTAAAGCACCTATGAATGCCTTGTTAACCATTACGAGCGAGCGCGCAGATGACTCGCCCATCACCCTGTTGCAGTTGGCTGGCCGGCTGGATGCCAGCACGGTCGGTCAGTTGGAGCACGCGCTGGCTGATGCGCACGCCGCCGGCGTCCGCGCAGCCGTCATCGACTTGAGCCGGCTTACCTACGTTTCCAGCAGTGGTCTGCGCGTGTTGCTCTCGGAGCGCTCCGCCATCCGCAAGAGGGGCGGCGATCTCTTTTTGTGCGCACTCAGCCTGTCTGTGCGCGAAGTCTTCGACATGGTCGGTTTCAGCGCCATTTTCAGCCTGTTTGATTCAGTGGAAGTGGGCATGGAAGCGGCGTCCATTCTGACAAAAACGCGTTGACAAGCCATCGGCGATCTTTATAATCGCGCGCGAAACGGCTATTTCTGACTTTTTTTGAAGAGGTTTCAATGATCACTTCTTTGCAGTCCAGTGCGGACCTTGTTGTGGACGAGGCCGAAATTGATTTGATACCCGCTGTCGCCAACTGGTTGGCGGAAGATTACGGCCCGAATGACGACGACGAGCTTGAGGACGATGACGACATCGACGATCCCGATGACTTCGAGGACGATGACCTCGATGCATTGGAGGAGGAAGAGTCCCTCGAAGAGGACGATGAAGTCTCGCTTGAGGAACTCGACGAGGAAGAGGACGATCTTGACGAGGAAGAAGAGGACCTTGATCTTGATGACCTCGATGATGACGAGGATGAAGACCTCGATTTGTGGGACGACGACGATGACGACGACATGGATGATGACGATTGATCCATCGCCGGCGACGGTTGATTTGGAGCGTGTGTTGCGCGCCGCTTCAATTGCCAAAGGCTGATTGCCAATTGCCACGCGCCAACGGGAAGGCCGCTAACGAAAACTAGCGGCTTCCCTGCTGTATTCGCTCATCCACCTTCGCAAAGCGCCCGATGATGCGGGCGATCTCCATGGTGGAGTTGGGCCGCGCCAGCGCCGAGGAGGCCTTGCGCGCGCGTGCCAGTTGTTGCGGATTGTCAATCCATTTCTTCAGCCGGCGCTCCACTGTCCACGGCGCAGGACACCACGCGCCGGCGCCACTATCCACCACGAAATTCACATTGCCCTCCTCTTGCCCTGGCACCGCGTCGTACAGGATGATTGGCAGGCCGGCGATGAACGCCTCGCTGATCGTGCCCGGGCCAGCCTTGGTGATCAACACATCCGACGCGCCCATCAGCTCGGGGATGTTGTTGACGAAGCCCATCAAATGCATCGGCACGCGCGGGTTGATGAACTCCAGGTTCTCTTTCACCGTCTGGTTGCGCCCGCACACCACCAATAGCTGCACTGGCAGGTTGCTCAGCGCCAGATGCCGCGCGGTCAGTTCGAGCCTGCCCATGCCATCGCCGCCGCCCACCAACAGCACCGTCAGCAGGTTGTCATCCAGGTTCAACTGCCGCCGCACTTCCTCGCGCCGGCCGATGCGGCTGGCAAAATCGGGCGCGACTGGCTGGCCGGTGACCGAAATTTTCTTGCGCGGCACGAAGTTGCGCAGCGCCTCGCGCCGCGATTCCGCTGTCGGCACGATGATGTAGTCGGCATCAGTGACGTAGTGCGCAGCATGGCCGGTGACCAGATCGGTGACGACATGGATGAACGGCGTGGTCATGCCAAGCCGGCGCAGCGCGGCGGGGATGCTTTGGCCAAACAAGGGGTGGCACGACACATACACGTCGGCGGGGTTGTTTTCGACGATGCTGTCGGCTGTTTTCTCACTGAGTGGTTCGAGCATAGAGCGCAGCGCGATGATGCGCCGGCGGTCATTCGTGGCGTGGAAACCCAGCGCATACAGCATGCGCGCGTGATTCACCCACATCGGATAGGTATCGGTGAAGGCGCTGATGAGCGGTGGCATCTTCATCAGGCCGTTGGCAAGTTGCACGTCGAGCGCGTCGCCATACACGATGTGCAAACCTTGCTGGATGGACAAGGCAGCGCTGCGATGGCCGCCGCCAGTGTCGCCATACAACAGGACGATCTTCTTTTTCATGAATGACTGACAACGCCGGCGGCGATTACGCTTTGCCGGCGTTCGATGGTGTGATTACGCGCTCCAGCCGACGCTCGAACTCGCGGCGCGTGAGCAGGATGCGCCGCTCGCATTGACGGCACTTCAAGCCGATGTCCGCGCCGACACGCACTACTGTCCATTCGTGACTGCCGCAGGGATGAGGCTTGCGCAGGCGCACCGCATCCCCGATGGCAATCGGTGTAATAGAAATCGGCGCCATGAAAGTGATTATAGGATGTTGAACACAGCGCAGGCTGATCGGTCATCTCATCACGGCAATCCCCTGTCGGGGCTGCCGCAGCTCCATCCGTGCACCGAGCCAGAATCCTGGAGACGAGTTGCCGGCCTGTATAATCTTTTGCGTTTATGAGCGGCCCCCTCGTCGGCATTCTCCAGGGCATTCAATCCGGCAACTGGTACAT
>JBDHWI010000013.1:0-45915 GCA_039810125.1 Thermoflexales bacterium
ACCACTTGCTGCCGGCGGCAAAGCCGCCATCAATGTGAATCGTTTGACCTGTCAAATAGCTCGATGCGTTCGACGCAAGCAGCAGCGCGACACCGGCCATCTCATTTGGCAGACCGGCGCGCTTCATCGGGATGCGATCGTGCAACCACTTGCTGCGCTGCTCATTTGCCCACAGGCCCTCTCGGGTCAATTCAGTCATGATAAAGCCAGGCGCAAGTGTGTTCACCTGAATGTTGAATTCGGCCCATTCCACCGCCATCGTGCGCGTCAGGGCGTCCATGCCGGCCTTTGCCGCGCCATACACTGATACATCCGCGATGCCGGCGTGAATTGTCGCTGAGCCGATGTTGATGATCTTGCCGCCGCCGCGTCGCGCCATGATCGGCGCAGCAGCCTGCGAGAGGAAGAACGCGCCGCGCAGGTGCACATTCATGATGGCCTCGTAATCGTCTTCGGTCACGTCGAGGATGGGCTTGCGGCGGTTGATGCCGGCGCAGTTCACCAGAACATCGATGCCGCTGAAAGCTTCATCCACCTGTGCGACGAGCGCCTTCGCAGCTGCGGGTGCGCCCACATCGGCGAGGAAGGTTTCGACGCGGCGACCATGCCTGCTCACTTCGTGTTTTGCCGCTTCGAGCTTGCCCTCGCTTTGCCCATTCAGCGCGAGCTGCGCGCCGGCCTCGGCAAACGCATCGGCAATCGCCTTGCCAATGTCGCCGCTGCCGCCGGTGACCAGCGCCACTTTGCCGTGCAATGAAAACAATTCCTTCAGCATGACTCAAAGAATATCGGGCCGATATACCATCCAATAGGTGATGTACGGCGGCAGCAGCGACAGGAAATGCTCCCAAGTCCCCACTTCTGGATTGGGCACCCTATTCTTGTATTCGCTTACATGTCGGATGATGAAGCCATACTTTGCCAGGCCGTTGTGCATCGTTGACCAGGTATGGCACCATTCACGCGGACCAAGCACGCGCTGCTTGTTGCCGTCTTCACTATCCACGTCCCAATATGCATCCTCAGCCTCAAACGTTGCTTCGCCATCCTGGTAGGGCCGCGTGATGCGATAGCCGTCATTCCAATTGCCGTCGTGCAGCGTAAAGTTGTGCGGGTTGCCGAAGCCGAGCCAGTAGTGGCCGCCGGCGCGCAACACCCGCGCCACCTCGGCGAAAACGCGCAACGGATCAGGGATGAAGTTGATCGAATACCACTGGCATACCAGGTCGAATGACGCGTCGCCGAAGCGCGAGAGGTCGCGCATGTCGCCTTGCTCCAGCCGCACAGCGTAGCCGTAGTGCTGTGCAGCGCGCTGATCTTGTTCGAGTTGCGCATCGGACAATTCCAGCACTGTGACATGCGCGCCCAGCAGCGCAAACGCCGCCGATTGCTGGCCACCGCCATTTGCCAGGCATAACACCTCTTTGTCGCGCATCTCCGGCAGCAAGCCATCGGGATCGAGCCGCGCCTTTGCTGACACGGGCGTGAGGTCGAGCCAGGGACGGGAGTATTGCACGCCGGCGTTCACCAGCGCGTTCCAACGTTCTCGGTTGATCTGCGTGATCTCATCCATGTCTGTTGATTCCTTGCGACCGAAGTGGCGCAACGGATGCAAGCTGCGATTCCAGCTTGCCAATGCATTATCCGGCAAATGGGCTGAGCAGCAGATCTGCCGCGCCGAGTAGCGCTGCATCGTCGCCCAGTTCACCGCGCATTGCCGGCGCTGGCAAGGCTGCCTGCATCGCCGGCCCGAACTTGTCCCACGCCTGCGTGATGCCGCCCAGTGCGATCACTGCGTCCGCTTTGAATGCCAGCGCAAATGGCGCAAGAAACGCGCCAAGCGCTGCACCAAAATCGGCGAAGCAGCGCCGTGCGACATCATCGTCTGCGTTTGCCGCTGCCTTGATGTCGTTGAACGGGCAACCGCTATTCTGCAATCGAGCCAACAGACCGCGCGTGGAAAAGGCGTCGTCGGCAGTTGAGCCATCGTAGGTCAGGCAATACAGCCATCCGTTTGGTGGCACACCAGCGCCGCCAACTTGTGGCAGACCATCCACCAGGAACGCCGAACCCAGCCCAGTGCCGAGCGTGATGCCAATCAACCGGCGCTGTCCCTTTCCTGCGCCGAAACGGGCTTCACCCAGAATGGCTGCCTCGCCATCATTGCGAAAGGTGATGGGCAGAGCAGGGCGGTGGAGTTCTTCGCGCAGGGCATCGCGCAGGTTCACGCCATACAGCGCGCCGTACTTCACGCCGGCGCTGTGGCTGGTGTGCTGGATCAGGCAGATGCCGTTTGGATAGTCGAAGGGGCCAGGGAAGGAGAATGCCACGCCGGCAGGCTCACCGTTCGCTGCATTGATGTGCGTCTGGATGATGCGCGCAAGCTCACCGATGATGTGAGCACGGTCTGCGAGGCTGTCGATGTCATCGCGCCTTCCGCCAATCACCTGATGCTGCGCCGACACCCGCGCGCTTTTGACGGAAGATCCGCCGGCGTCAAGGGCGATTACTTCAAAAAGCATTTCACCACCACCGCCGGCGTTTCGCCCAGATTCTTCAGCGTGAAGCGCTGTGCTGCTGCCGGCACGACAAACGTCTCAGCGTAGCTGAAAATCCGCTTCATCCCGTTCATCGTCTCCAGCAGAACAGCGCTGCCCTCGACCAGACTCATCACCTGCACCGAATCATCTGTTGTCACGCTGGTTGCATCCTTGAATGTGAGGCGCTGCACATCATAAAAATGCTCCGCATGAGTCGGTAAATGTTCGATCTGCCAATCCTCTCCTTGCGCGATGACGCGCGGCCCCGAGACGAATTCACGGCGAATGCGTTCGCCCTTGCGGTCAAAATACAGGTTGTCGAAGGCGCGCGCGATATTGAGCGGACGCGGCCGGCCATCCAGATCGAGCCGCAACCAGTCATACATCTTGAATGTAAAGATGTAAGGCGTTGCGCTGATCTCCAGCACG
The DNA here is from genome assembly GCA_039810125.1 of Thermoflexales bacterium. Lineage (GTDB taxonomy): Bacteria > Chloroflexota > Anaerolineae > J036 > Brachytrichaceae > JBDHWI01. Next base: position 2,970 of record JBDHWI010000013.1, read on the forward strand.
AGGCTGTTCTTGCCCGAGCAGTGGATCGTGCCGTTGGGGATGAGGAAGAAATCGTGCTTGCTGGCCGGCTCCACATGCACGAATCGCTCGACGTCCATCGCCTCTGCCGTGTGGAAACTTTGCTCAAGCGCAGCGCGAAAGGCTGGCGGGTCGATGTCTTCACAAAAGCCCAGATATACCCGCGCATCCGCGGCGCAGTCGAGGATGTAGTATGTCTCGTCCTGCGTGAAATTCTCGCCGAAGTGCGCTTTGGCGTAGGCCGGCCGTGGATGACATTGCACCGACAGATTGCCGCCGTTGAAGGTGTCGAGGAAGTCAAAGCGGATGGGAAACTCTGTGCCGAAGCGCGCCGCCCCTTTGCCCAGCACTGCCTTGTGCGCGTGGAACATCAGACAGTCAAAGGAGACCTCCAGCATCCAGCCATCACTCGTGATCGTCAGCCCGTTCTCCGGCACGATTAGCTCGAACGACCATGCATAGTTTGGCGCATCCTGCGGCAGTTGCGGCATGTGCCGCTTGATCCATTGCCCGCCCCACGGACCCGGCTCGAACCAGGGTCGCACGCGAAAGACATTCTGGCTCATCGCAGTGAGCGCGCCGCGCAGGTCATCGCCGGCGATGCACAGCGGCTCATCCGGTCGCTGCGCATCCACCATCACATCGATGCGTGACAGCAGCGCCCGCTTGTGCGCGCTCAGCGCCGGCCAATCGATGAAGTAGAAGCGCTTGTACATCATCTTCGCATCAAACGCGGATTTCGCGCCGAGGTTTGTGATGCTGCCGGCGCGGGCGCGAAATTGAATCTCATTCTTCGGCGCATCGAGGTACACCAGCACGCCGTGCCAGCCGCACAGCGCCGCGCCGCAGCCATACACGATGTTGATCTCGGCAGCGATATCGGGGTTGATCGCGCTCAACGCATCGCCGATGAAAAATTCGGCAAGCGCGCCGGTGAAGCGCGTGCCAAAGATGGGGTCGTCGCCTCCCAGGAATGGTGCGATCAACGCGTCGATCTCCGCTTCAGGCTTCAGCGCAGCCGCGATGTTGTGCCAGACGACCGTTTTGTTGAGCGCCGCAAACGCTGCGCCGAGCTTGTTGCGGATGTCTTCCCACAAGATGCCGCCAAAGCCGTCAAGGATGATGATGGCATGATTCGCCAGCTTTTGCGCGAGCGCATCGTAGCCGGCGTCGATTTTGCCTGAGCCGATGTCGAAGCCTGGGTAGATGTCGTATTGCCCCGCCGGCAATGGCGCATGTTGCGCTGGCGCGAGTTGTTGCGAAGTCTTGCGAAAGGAATTTGGCATGATGTGCGCTATTTCTATAATGCCTGTGCCAGTTTGCCAAACCCGCCAACATGATGCACACCAACCCCCCGGACAATGACTTTGCTGCGCAGCTCAGCGCCGCCGGCGTCCTTCATACGGCACACTTGATGCAGCTGGATGTGGATGCTGTTTTTGGTGCGCTCCTGCAGCGTGCGTCGCATCCCTACCGCCGCTATCGCTGGTTCGTAAACATGGATGAATTCGGCAATCGTGTCATCCATGCTGCGCCGCCTGAAGAGGAGATGGGTTGGACTCCTTGGGAGCGCTGGCGCATCAGCTTGAACAGTGTTGTGCGTGAGCAGTGGGTGAGTGAGCCGGAGAAGCGCTGGCGTTTGCTCAATGAATCGCAAGACGATCTCACGCCTCGGTTCGCTGTGCGGCCAGCATCGTTGCGCGATCAACTGCAACGCGCGCGCATTGATATCGCGGCGCAGGTGCTCGGCATGAACTTCGATGGAACGTTCATCGCGCCGGCGTCGGCGTCTGTGCAAGACGTGTATATGCGCCTGCGCTGGGTGGTGATTCCGCATTGGCTCGCCGGCGATGGCCCGGTGATCTACGCTTTGCCGCCCATGCACCAGTCAGATCTTTTGCCGTGGGAGTCATGGTATCGCGATGGCGGCAAACTCATTCATCATGTGCACTACACCGTCGCGAAACCGCAATCACAAGGCATCTGGCAGGAAGGCGCCGGCAGTTTACAGCGCCCGCCCGAGGTGATGGGCGTGGTGTGGCATTGGCACGATGAGCTGTCAATGACACCGACGCTTGCACTATCGTAAAAAATTGCGCCTTCGCGCATGGTGCGTGGTCACCTTTGCCACGTTGCGAAATGTCGCTCGATCGCGACGCGATTAGGCAAGCCCGGAATTGCGCCAACATGCATGACGGACAGCCCTGCAGTTACACACGCCCAGCGCGCAGCTTCGATCAATGATTTGCCGTCACACAGCGCCACAGCCAACCCGGCGTTGAACGCATCGCCGGCGCCCACCGTGTCGATCACTTTCACAGGATATGCCGGCACATGCGCCGGCGCTTCACCTGATTGCGCGATCAGACAGCCCTGCGCGCCGAGCGTGATGATGACGATGCGCGGCCCCATGTGCAACAGCATTTGCGCCACGTCTGCCATTGGCGTGGTTGTGTCGTCCATCGGCAGGCCGGCGATCAAGCGCGCTTCACCTTCGTTCGGTGTGAGGATATCCGTATTTGCCAGCAAGCTCGCAGGCAGAGGACGCGCCGGCGCGGGATTCAAGATCGTCGTAAGGCCGTGCTGGCGACCCAGTGTGAAGCCGGCAGCCACAGCATCGTTGTTCACCTCCAACTGCGCAGTCATCACCTTGGCGCCGGCGATGCGCGGGGCGATGGCGGTGACCTCTGCCGGTGTCAGCAACCAGTTCGCGCCGCGATATACCGCAATGCGATTCTCGCCGCTAGTCTCCAGGTAGACCAGCGCGACGCCAGTCGGCTCTGCTGCATCGCGATAAACAAACGTCGTGTCGATGTGTTCGCGTGCATACAGATTCATCGCGTAATCCCCGAACATGTCGGAGCCGATCTTTGCAATGAAGCCAATCTGTTTGCCCTGCCGCGCCATGGCGACGGCGGCGTTGGTGCCTTTGCCGCCCGGCCCCACGTCCAGCAAATCTGCGACGAGTGACTCTCCGGCGTGAGGCATGCGCGGGATGCGCTCCGTCAATGCCATCACGTAGCTGCCGATCACGACGATATCCATTGTGTTTTCCCTTTGTTTGAATCACCCGCGCGCTCAAGGACCAAATCTGCAAGGCTCGTTATACGGTGGCGGCGAGCCACGCGGTCTGCTGGTTGAAATGAATTGCGGTGCAATGCATTATCGTGTTGGCACTTCGACGCACAAGCCGGCAATCATGAGAAGTCTCTCATCATTGATTCATCAAATGTGGCGCGCAGAGAGATATAAGTTGATTCATCGGTAGGAACATGAAACGACCTGTTTTCTTCATCGCCGTCGGTATGGTATTGGCGCTCGTCCTAATTGCCGGCGCCGTAATTTTTGCCTCAAACGCCATGGCCAACACGCGTCTGCGCGAGCTGGGCAACGGCGACATTGACGTGACGATTACCCTCTCGCAACCAGCGACGATGCCAGCGGGCAGCAGCGGATCGCGTGCGGGCGATGCGCTGCTGCAGCGTGAATTGAAATACGAGGAAAAACTGCGCGAGATGGTTCGCATGGCGCAGACGGTGACGCCGACTGCCATCGAGCCTGATTCCACTGATGCCTCAACCGCGACGCCAACGATGCTGCCCAGCGCGACGCGCCGCATCCTCGTGACGCCACTACCCACCAGCATCCGCTCACCAGCGCCAACCGGGCAACAGCAAGAGGATCGGCATGAACCGGAGGACACGCCGGCGCCGGCGCCGACGGAGGATCATGACGATGGCGCTGACAATGACAGAGACGATGGCAATGTCAGCCCATCGCCCATCAACACGCCGGAACCCGAAGATCCACAAGACGATTCGGGTAATGACGACCTGGATGATTGATGGGGATTGATAGCGTATCGTGTGTCAAGCTTCTACAATTCACACCATGCGAGTTCTGGTGGCGGAAGATGACAGGCGCATTGCGCAGTTCATCATGAAGGGTCTGCGCGAAGAGGGCTATGTGGTCGATCATGCCGGCGATGGCAATGCGGCACTCGACTTTGCGCTGGCTGACAGCGGCACGCTGTTCGATTTGATCGTGCTGGATGTGATGATGCCTGGGCGCGATGGCTTCGCCGTGTGTCGTGAATTGCGCACGCGCGGCGTGCGCACGCCGGTGTTGATGCTCACGGCGATGGATGGGCTGGATGACCGCGTGCGTGGGTTAGATAGTGGAGCGGACGATTACCTCGTCAAACCATTTGCCTTTCCTGAATTGTTGGCGCGATTGCGCGCGCTGAGCCGGCGCTCGCCGGCTGCTGTCTTGTCGAACATTCTGCAAGTGGCAGATCTTTCGCTGGATGTGACCACCCGGGTGGCAAAGCGCGGTGAGCGCAGCATCGAGCTGAGCGCGCGCGAGTACGCGCTGCTGGAATACATGATGCGCAATGCCGGCCGGCCAATCGGGCGAACGCAAATCCTGCAGGCTGTGTGGTCGTTCGATTACGATGGCGCATCGAATGTGGTCGATGTCTACATGGGTTATCTGCGCCGCAAGATCGATCTGGAAGGCGAGCCGGCGCTCATCCATACCGTGCGCGGTGTTGGCTATCTGTTGCAGGCAAAATAGCTGTCCGGCGGCCAGGCCGTTGCGTTGACACATGTTTGCTTTTCTGCGCTCCATCCGTTTCCGGCTCACGCTGTGGTTCCTCGGCGTGTTTGCGCTGGTCATCTTCGTGCTGGGTGGATTCCTGTATCTCGGCTTGGAGCGCGTATTGCTCGAGAATGTGGACGCTGGTTTGAGCCGTGCGGCGCAGCGCGCGGTGAGCGCGCCGGTGACGACGACATTGAGCAACGATGACGTGCTGGGGCAGCTCAGCCTGCTCAGCCTTGCGCCGGCGCGGCTGGTCTCGCTGGATGGCAACGTGCTGCAGAGCGATGCGCTTTTTCCGGCAAATGTGCCGCTGGATGGGCCGGCGCTTGCATCCGTCAGCGCTGGAAATCAACGCTTTGAATCGCTCACCCTGAATGCTGTGCCATTTCGCTTGTTCACTGCGCCAGTGCGAGTGAACGGTGTCCGTGTGGCGGCAGTGCAGGTGGCACAACGCGTCGACAACGAGATCAACACTTTGGCGCAGGTGCGGGCGCTGCTGTTGATCGTGATTCCACTGGCGCTGGTGCTGGCATCCTTTGGCGGCTGGTTCCTTGCCGGCCGCGCGCTTGCGCCCATGGAGCGTGTGCGTCGCAATGTAGAAAGCATCATAGGCAATACTGATTTGTCTCGCCGTGTCGGTCATCACTTGAATGATGATGAAGTAGGCCGGCTGGCGCGCACCTTCGACGATTTGCTTGAGCGCGTGCAACATGCCATGGTTCGCGAGAAGCAATTCACTGCGGATGCGTCGCATGAATTGCGCTCGCCGCTGACTGTGCTGAAGGGCGAGCTTTCGGTGGCGCTGAGTCGCGAGCGCGGCGCGGGCGAGTACCGTGCAACGCTCGAAGACATGGGTGCGACTGTCGATGAGATGAGTGTGCTGGTTGATGACTTGCTCACGCTGTCGCGCGCGACAAACACGTCGTTGAAGCTGGAGTTGATCGATGTGCGCAATCTGTGCGCGCAAGCGTGCGAGCGGCTTGGGGTGATCGCTGTCGAGAAGAAAATTGGGCTCCAGCCGCCGGCGGCCGGCGAGCCAGTGAATGTGCGTGCCGACAAGCTGAAGTTGCAGCGCGTAGTCAACAACCTGATCGACAATGCCCTGCGCTATACGCCGGCTGGCGGCACGGTGTGTGTAGCAGTTTCCCGCGAGCATCAACACGCCATCATTCGCGTCAGTGACACCGGCATCGGCATTGCGCCGGAGCATCAAGCGAAGATTTTTGAGCGTTTCTACCGCACTGATGAGAGTCGCGCGCGCGATGGCGGCGGCAGCGGGTTGGGTTTGCCTATCGTGCAGTCCATTGTCCGCGCGCATGGCGGCGAGATCGCCTTGCAGAGCGCGGTTGGGCAGGGCAGTGTTTTTGTCGTGCGTCTGCCGGCGGTATGACGTCACCGAGCAAAAAGCCACTCTCCGCACTCACCTCGTTACAATGGGGCGCAATGGAAGAGCAAACTGTGCCGACATCACAACTCATCATCTGCGCCTTCGAGGGCGCAGACAAAGCTGACGCAGTGCGCGACGCAATTGTCGAGTTGGACCGCCAGACTGAGGCGATCAAGCTCGGCAACATTGCCGTGGTCAGCCGCAACGAGGAAGGACAGATTGTCTTTCACGAAAGCAAGGATTGGCGCAACTTTGCCAGCAATGCCGCCGGCGCGGTGACCGAAGGCGTGACGTGGCTGCTGTTCAACATCGCCGGCATGATGGGGCCGGTGTCGGGACCGCTGGCAGGACAAAAGGCGCGCAATGCCGTCAACCGCGTTGCGCGCGATTCCGGATTTCCGGATGGCGCATTGCGCGAATTGGGTGAGCGGCTGAGCGCCGGCCAATCGGCGTTGATCACCCTGGTAAGACCTGCGGAGCAGGCCATCGTCACGCGCGCGCTGGAGCAGTTGGACGGACACCTCGTTTCTCATGAGATTGCCGGCGATTTGATCGACAAGCTGTCGCAGCCAGAGGTCGGCGACTGAGGCGGTTCCAGGCTCATTGAGCGCGGTCTTATCTCGCCGGCGAGCCATGTATAATGCCGCAGCCCCCGGGGAATGGCGCAGTTGGTAGCGCGCACGGTTTGGGACCGTGAGGTCCCGGGTTCAAATCCCGGTTCCCCGATTCAAGGAAGCTCCGCAGGTTAAGAAACTTCAGCTTATGTGCTGCAAGCGCCGTTCACACAGAGCCACGCTTGCAGCCGAGTGCAATTGCTCGTCTTTGCTGAGGCTTCTCCCTTGAAGTGTGGATTTATTTCTGTGCAAACACGAGGCGCCCATCGCCACGCCAGTTTTCTGATAACACATCTACTCGCTTGCATTACGATCGATTTGCCTGATCTGACTGACTTGACTGGACAATCGGCACGCAGACTGACAGCACTCGCACCCCCATGCCCGTAAAGAACAAAACCACCATGAAGAAACAAGACGAATCCCTCAAAGCTTCGCACGAAGCGCCCGAGAGCAACGCCAATGGCGATCCCTACATGATCGAGCCAGTGGCCAGCCCGGTCGCGGATGAGTTGGCCGCTCCTGCCGTTCAACCGCCTCAAGTAGAAATACAGCTGGATGAGCCGCCGGCACAGGTTCTGCCACCGCCTGAACGCGAGTTTCGTGAACAGCGCGAGCACCGTGAGCCACGCGAGCGCGGCGACCGTGCAGATCGTGGCGATCGGGGTGACCGTGGCGAGCGAGGTGACCGTGGCGAGCGTGGTCACCAAAATTTTCAAAATAATCCAAACCAGAACTTTCGCCAGCAGCGCCGCAACATGTTCGACATGGCAAAGCTGGAAACCGAGACCCTGAGCGAGTTGCGCGACCGCGCCAAGGACCTTGGCATTACCGGCTACACACGGCTGAAGAAAGATGACCTCATCATCCAATTGCTGCGCACACAAGCCGAGAAGAACGGCCTTGAACTGCGTGGCGGGGTGATCGATATCGTTGATGACAATATCGGGTTCCTGCGCGCCGAGCATTATCTGCCTGGCCCCGATGACATCTACGTGTCGCCTTCACAGATCAAGCGCTTTGGCCTGCGCACTGGCGACATGGTGGTTGGCCAGGTGCGCCCGCCGAAGGACAGCGAAAAATATTACAGCCTGCTGCGCGTGGAGACGGTGAATGGTCAGGACCCTGAGGCTGCCAAGAATCGCCCGCACTTCGAGAAACTCACGCCGATCTTCCCGAATGAAATCTACAACCTTGAGGCGAGTGGCAAGCTCAGCATGCGGCTGCTCAACATCGTGGCGCCCATTGGCAAAGGCCAGCGCGGCCTGATTGTTGCGCCGCCAAAGGTCGGCAAGACCACATTGCTGAAAGACATCGCAAATGCCATCAGCAAGAGCTACAAGGACGTGCATCTCATGGTCGCGCTGATTGCCGAGCGCCCCGAAGAAGCCACCGATTTCGACCGCAGCGTGGATGCCGAGGTGATCTCGTCTACCTTCGACGAGCCGGTGCAAAGTCACGTGCGTGTGGCCGAGATGGTGCTGAACCGCGCCAAGCGCCTTGTGGAATGCGGCCGTGATGTGGTGATTCTGATGGACTCGCTCACTCGCCTTAGCCGCGCCTACAACCTGACTGTGCCGTCGAGTGGTCGCACGTTGTCTGGCGGTGTCGATCCAGCGGCGCTGTATCCGCCGAAGGAGTTTTTTGGCGCAGCGCGCAACATCGAGGAGGGCGGCAGCCTGACGATCATCGCGACCGTGCTGGTGGACACCGGCAGCCGCATGGACGACTTCATCTTCGAGGAATTCAAAGGCACCGGCAACATGGAAATTCATCTGTCGCGCCGGCTGGCTGACCGCCGCATCTTCCCGGCCTTCGATATTACCGCCAGCAGCACGCGCCGCGATGAATTGCTGCTGGGTGAGAAGACGGTGCAGAAGACATACCTCATGCGTCGCATGATGAGCCAACTCACCGCGCCGCAGCCGCAGGGCGCCGGCTATGACATCACCAACGCGATGGAAGCCTTCCTGGCGCGCTATGGCAAGACGAAGAGCAACGACGAGTTTCTCGCCTCGCTGACGAAGGATTTCTCATAGCCGGCGCGCGCGGCGCATCACGCAGAAGACCTTCGTGATGCGCAGTCAATTCTCTCCATGGAAGAAGACATCGACCTCGATCTGGCGCAGGGGGATCGCATCAGCCGGCGCGTGGCGCACGGCGTGTATCGCATCCTGCACAATCGCAAGGTCGTCGGCGAGGAGTTGTGGGGCATCTTTGGCCTGCGCGCCGGCGGCTATCGATTGATGTCGGAGATCGACTTGAAATGGCCGACGCCAAACCAGCAGCGCGTGCAGTTGGATGTGGATGCGAACTGGCAAACCCTGTCGCTGTGGGCGCAGATCGATCTGCATGGCAAGCGTCGTGTGGCGCACTACCTGCCAACTGAAAATGGCATTGAGGTCAGCGTGATGGAAGGTTCGCTGCGCTATGCGGACGCCGGCCGCAGCGCTGATCAACCCTTTCAACTGGCGCCGGCAGCTAAACCCAAATCGATCCTGAGCACGACATTGCCGGCACAGGACAACACCTTTCTCGATTTCGGCTCCACGCTGCTCAACTTTGCTCATCTCCAGCGCATCGCGCTCAAGCCGGGCAAATCGACGGACATCCGCACTGTTGTGGTGATGCAGCCGGCGCTCGAACCTTTTGAGCTGGTGCAGGTCTACACCTATCAGCGCGACGAGCAGATCACTTCGTTGATTGAGCCGTATGTCAATACGCGCCGCTACATGATCGAAGAGCGTGATGGGCTGAGCGAAGCCGGCGCGCCTGTCACCACGCTGTGGGTCGATGAACATGGTGTCGCGGTCAAGCAGGATGTCCTGCTTGGCCGCGACACGCATGGCTGTGAGTTGACGAGCTACACCTGGCAGGGTGATTAGCGCAATGTCGCCGCGCGCTGCACCAACTGAGCGAGTTCCTGCACGTCCGCATCCTGCGGCAACAGGCGCGACACCTGCCAGACATAGCTGGTCAATTCGTTGAGCGACATGTTGGTGTAGGGGCTGCGGCGCAAAATCTCAGCATATTGCATCACCGTTGCGTTCATCTGAAAGCGCGGCGAGGTCTGCTCGTAATTGCTGCTCAGGTCCCATGTGTTTATATCGCCGGCGATTTCCTGTGCTTGCATCGAGTCTGGATCCTGCCAGCGCAGGAACACTGTCGCAAGCTTGCCGCGCGCACCGGGCTGCAGCGTGATCTGATACATCGCAGTGGCGTTGTGGCCGGCGTTCAACTCGCCGGCGTCCACGCGATTGTCGCGGAAATCCTGATCCGCCACAGCGCGATTTTCATAGCCAACCAGTCGATAGGTTGCCACGACTTCTGGGTTGAAATCGATCTGCACTTTTGCATCCTTCGCAATCGCCTCAAGCGAGTTGGTCAACCGGTCGATGAACATCTTGCGCGCTTCTTCGAGCGTGTCGATGTAGGCATAGAAGCCGTTGCCCTTGTTTGCAAGCTGCTCCATCATGACGTCGTTGTAGTTGTCCATGCCAAAGCCAATGGTCGACAACATCACGTCCGCCGGCGCGCTGCCCTTCACGCCGTTGATCAGCGCGATGGGATCGGTTGTGCCGACGTTGCCAACGCCATCACTGCACAGGATGACGCGGTTGATGCCGCCCGGCAGGTAGCTGTGGGTTGCCATCTGGTAACCCAGTTGCAGACCGGCTTCAGTGTTCGTGCTGCCTTCTGGCTGCAGCGCGTAGATGGCGTTGAGAATTGCGTTCTTGTCTGCGCCGCTGGTTGGGTTTAGTGCCACGCGCGCGGTGTTGCCAAATACGACAATGCTCACGCTGTCATCGGCGCGCAGGCGATCCACCAGCATTTGCAGCGAGCGCTTCACTGTGCCAAGCCGGCTTTCCATTGCCATTGACCCGCTCACGTCGATCACAAACGTGAGCGCTGCCGGCTTGCGTTGAGCCGCTGGGATTTCGTAGCCTTGCACGCCAATGCGCAGTAGATATGAGCCATCGCGATGGAAGGGCGAAGGCGCGCCGTCGGCATAGATGGCAAATGCATTGTTCGCCGGCGGCACATAGTCCTGCACGAAGTAGTTGATGTATTCCTCCGCGCGCACCGTGTCATATGGCGGCAGGATGCCCTGGTTCACATAGTTGCGACCAATCGCATACGCCGCCGTGTCCACGTCCAGTGCGAAGGTTGAGAGGTGATCGCGCGTGGTGTCGATGAAAGGGTTGACGCCGTAATCTTTGAAAGTGGTGTCGATGGGCGGCTGCGGTTGCGCGACGGATGTTGGTTCGACCGGCGCACGGTTGCCGCCGACAACGATGGGTGATGGCCCGCTGCCTTGCTGTGGCGGCAGGGGATGCGTCGGCAATGGTTGCGCGGCAGGCGGCATGGCATTCGCGCCGACTTCCATCGCTGGCGGCGCTTGGTCGATAAAAGGCGCGTGAGTGGCTGCAACCACTGCAGTGCCAGTAGGTGCCATCGGTTCAGTCCCTGTGTCTTGTGCCGGCGGTTTGGGCGGCACATGGCGAGGCGGCGCTGGTTCAGCCACTCGCGCACAGCCGGCGAGTGCGATGGCGAACAGGCTGGCGATTAAAACGAACTTGCGTGAAACAGGTGTAGTCATGGCGGTCCTCCCTTTGTTGTTGTATGCAAACGTCCTTTGCACAACAGGGTAAGGACTGCGCCACACGCCGGCTTGATTTTCGGTTGATAGGATGTTGACAGTCGCAAGGCATGCGGCTGTGTATGCGGGTTGCGCCATCCCTTACGCGAGTTTCTGCGCCACGTGCGCCGCGGTGAGGTAGAGCAGGTGGCGCTGGTGCGCGGTGAGGTTGGTGAACTTGAGCGAGCCGAGCGCGGTCATGGTGAGTGCGAGCCAATATTCATTGTGTTGCAGGGGGTTGAACAGGCAGCGCCATGCCAGCGAGCGGGCTGTGTCGATCAGCGCGCCTGGAGCAACCGAGGACTCGCCGGCGTCTAGTTGCCGCAGTAGTGCCAGGAAGTTGCGCGGGTCAGGCAACGCCGGCGCGACGATCTGCGAGATCAGCTCTGTCTCCATTCGCGCAAAGTCGGAAAGTGTGTGCCCTTCGCGTGTGCTGGCGAAGTCGATCAGCCAGACGAACGCGCCCGGACCGGACAGCACATTCTCCAGATTCAAATCACCATGGATGATCGATTGCGTGCCGCGGATGCTACGATGTTCAATCGACGCCAGCGCATCGATGGGGTCAGGCAAACCGAGCAGATCGAGACCGTGCACAAAGCTGCGCAAGAGCGTGTTTCGCGTGCCGGTGATGCGCCAATGCTGCCGCTCCAGTCGCGGCATTTCGGGGCTGTTGACGCGGATGCGCAGGGGTGGCTGGCCGGCGTTTGGCGTTCCAGTGAGCGAGTAGCTCACGCCATCCGGCCGCTGCTCAATCAGCGGGAAATCGCGCAGTGTGACCACATCGCCGCTCTTGATTTCGTCCATTGTCTGGCTCAGCGTTGCGGCGCCGCTGATGCGTCGCGCGTTGCGCGCTGGTGCGCATGGCTCGACGACGAGATGGGATGGCAGCGCGCGGTCGTATTCCTGTGAAAGCTTGAAGGTGTAGGGGCGTTTTTGCAGCCACCAGTTCGGACCAAACGTGTCGAAAAGCGTGTGCAGCAGGGCTGGATCGGGGTTGCGCAGCAAGGCTTCACGCAGACTGGTGGGCGCCTGGCCAGGCTTGCCGATGAAGGTGTAACGCAACACGGCTTGCGAAGTGATGCCGGCAGGCGAGAGTGTCGCCGGCGGCTCTTGAATGCGCGCCGTTACAGGTGGCAGCGTGTCCTTCACGAATTGCTCGTAATTGTGAAACTCTCGCTCGATGCTGGCGCGTTCCCCCATCTTTGCAATCGTGTAGGCATCGCTGCGGCCATCTGCCTGCACTGGCAGACACAGCAGAGTGCGCGCGCCTGAATAGCCGGAGCGAAATTCACGCTCCACCGACACCCGCGCGTACTTGCGAAAGACTGCGCGCAACAGTTGTTGCTCATCGTCGCGCAGAATGATCTCGTGGTGCGGTTCGATGGCTGTGTTGGCATTCGCCTTCGTTGCAACTGTGATTTCATCGGGTAGCGCCGTGTTGCGCCGGCGACCCATCATCCATGCCAGCCCGCCCAACCCCGCGCCAAGCGCCAGACCCAATACACCCAATGTGCCGGCTTGCGCAGCCGTCATGCCCAGGATCGACTCGACCTGCACGCTCATGCCGCGCGAGAATGCCTGTGAGGAAGCGACTGCGCTGCCGTCCTTCGCCCATTCGAACAGCAAAGACAGCGTGAGCCGCTGCTGGCCGGCCTGCCTGGGGCTGATGGACCAACGCAGTGTCACCGGTTCATTTTCGGGCAATGCGATGCGCTGCTCGCTTGCCGGCGAGATGCTGAACCCGATACCCTGCAGGCTGCCGATCACGCTCACTGCTGCGTTTTCGGGTCGCTTCACTTGCACCGCAGTGGTCACCACCTGGTTGCCTTGAAACTCAGTGCTGAGCGTGTAGCCAGTTTGCGAGGGGATCAGTGACACGCGCACCAGATCGGAATCACCGAGCCGCATGTGTGGCGGCCATTCCAACTCCACGATGCGCGGCTCTTGCTGGATGGCCGGCGTGGGGACGGGTGTATTTTGAGGCAGGGGCAGGGGTGCTGTGGTTGGCTCGACGGCCGGCGTTTCTGTTGCCTTCTCACTTTGCGCAGGTTGAGCTTCGTTTGCTGCTGGCGGCACCGGCGTTGATGGTTGATTGCCGCCGACAGCTTCTGTGACTGCCGGCGCTTCGGTCGGGCTGGGCGCAGTTGTTGCCGCCGGTGCTTCTGTCGGTGCTTCTATTGTGGCGGGGGCTTCGGGGGCTGCCGGCGCGGCAGGCAATGAAGCCGTCGTAGCAGTGGGTGCGCGGCTCGATGGCGCAGCTGCGGGCCCGCAGGCGGCCAGTATTGCCGCCAGAACGAGCATGGCGGGCAGCAGAAGCTGAAATCCTGGGCGGGTGCTGTTCATGGCACAACTGCTGTCGGCACAATGATGGTCGTCTCAATCACCGGATTGCTGCGCGGCGCACTCGCCAGGAAGATCAACATGAGCGATAGCAGCAGCACCAGCAGGGCTGCGATCCACAATCCGCGTCGTGTAATCCTTGCCATGATGAGTCGTTGATGTGAGTATAGAATCACTCACGCATTCATGCCCAATTGGGACGAGTATCCATCCACCTATCGCGCTGAGATTGTGCAGCGCATCTTTCGCGTCACGCGCGCCGGCGATAGCGTTGCGTTGCTTGGCCTGAGCGGCGCCGGCAAGAGCAACGTCGCCGGCTTCATCGCTCACAGTGCTGCGCGCGCCGGCGGCCCGCCAGCGCATCCCTATCTGCTCATCGACTGCAACCGCTTGAGCAGTCACGTGCCGGCAGCGCTCTTTTACGCCATGCAAGCTGCGCTTGGCAATACACTTTTGTCTGATTCAACAGACGCCTTTCATGCCCTGGAAGTTTCATTGCGCGAGGTGATGCCGGCGCTCGGCCATGTCACCTTCGTGCTGGATCGCTTCGATGTGTTCGCCGGCGCGGATGCTGGGTTGTTCAACCAGTTGCGCGCGCTGCGCGATGCCCACAAATATGCCCTGAGCTATGTGACCACCTCGCGCCGGCCCCATGACGCGCGCACTGAATTGGCCGAGCTGTTCTTTGCCAACACACTTTGGCTGGGGCCGCTGAGCGAGGCCGATGCGCGCTGGAATGTGGCGCGCTACGCTGAACGCTTTGGCGTGGCATGGGATGAGGCCACTGCGAAATTGCTGCTGGAGGTTTCTGGGCGCTATCCGTCGCTGTTGAAGGCGTGCGCCGAGGCGCTGGCTGCCGGCTGTGAACCCGATGCGACCGCGCTTGCCGCACATCCGGCGGTGCAGCGCCGCGTCGAAGAATTCTGGGCGGATCAACCGAGCGATGCAGATGTGGAAGCGTCGGGGTTGGCCGGCATTGCGTTGCTCATGCGCGGCAAAACTGCTTCGATAGACGCCGCTCAATCGAACCTGACGGCGAAGGAGCATCTACTGCTGTCATATCTGCAATCTCGCGCCGGCGAGGTGTGCGTGAAGGATGACATCATTCGCGCGGTGTGGCCGGAAGACAAGGTGATCGAGCATGGCATTCGCGATGACAGCCTGGCCCAACTGGTGCGCCGGCTGCGCGAGAAGGTCGAGGTCGATGCCGGCAAGCCGCGCCACATCCTCACGGTGCCGGGCAGGGGCTATCGCTACAACAAATGAGCAATCGCAGCAGCCTTGCTGCGTAAGAAGATTTGTGCTGCGCAGGGACTTTCAGTCTGTGCATTTGCATCGAGGTGTGCTCCCAAATTGCAAATCCGAAATAGAATCGCCGCATGCCAAAGATTACCTTTATCGGCGCCGGCAGCACGGTCTTTGCCAAGAACCTGCTCGGCGACATTCTCAGTTTCCCCGAACTCGCAAACTCGCATATTACGCTCTTCGACATCGACGCAGAGCGCCTGAAGACATCCGAGGTGGTTGCGCACAAGGTGGCGCAGGCGCTGGGCGCGACGCCGACCATTGAGGCGACCGACGACCGGCGCAAGGCGCTCGAAGGCGCGGATTACGCCATCAGCATGTTCCAGGTCGCCGGCTACAAACCCGGCACCGTGGTCGACTTCGAGATTCCCAAGAAATACGGCCTGCGCCAGACTATTGCCGACACGCTTGGCATCGGTGGCATCATGCGCGCGCTGCGCACCATCCCAGTGTTTCTCGACATCTGCCATGACATGGAGGAACTTTGTCCGGATGTGACATTCCTGCAATACGTCAACCCGATGGCGATGAACTGCATGGCGATCAACCGCGCCACGAAGATCAAGACCGTCGGCCTGTGCCACAGCGTGCAAGGCACGGCGGAGCAACTGGCGTGGGACATCAACGTGCCGATCGAGGAGATCAATTACATCTGCGCCGGCATCAACCACATGGCGTTCTACCTGAAGTTCGAGCGCGATGGCGAAGACCTGTATCCGCGCATCCGTAAAGTGTTGGAGCAAAGCAAGCAGCCGACGTGGAACCTGGTGCGCTATGAAATCTTCAAGCACTTCGGCTACTTTGTCACCGAAAGCAGCGAGCACTTTAGTGAATACACGCCGTGGTTCATCAAGCGTGACCGGCCCGACCTGATCGACCAGCTGAACATCCCGCTGGATGAATACATCCGGCGCTGCGAGGAACAGATCAAGGGTTGGCACGCAATGCGCGCGCGGTTGGAGGCCGGCGCCGATATTGAGGTGCATCGCAGCCATGAGTATGGCTCGCTCATCATTCACTCGCTTGAAACCGGCATCCCGCGCGTGATCTATGGCAACGTGGCGAACAACGGCTTGATCGACAATCTGCCGCAGGATTGCTGCGTGGAAGTGCCGGTGCTGGTGGACAGGAGCGGTCTGCAGCCGACGAAGATCGGCAAGTTGCCGCCGCAGTTGGCCGCGCTGATGCGCACGAATGTGAATGTGCAGGAACTTACGGTGGAGGCGGCGCTGACCGGCAAGCGCGACTATATCTACCAGGCTGCCTATCTCGATCCGCACACTGCTGCCGAACTCGATCTCAATCAGATTCACTCGCTGGTCGATGACCTGATCGCGGCGCACGGCAACTGGCTGCCGCAGTACAGCTGACGCAATGCTGAATCGCGAAGGATGAAGGTTGAGGGTTGAATGGATCTCGGTCGATTCAACCCTCGCAGCTCACAATTCTGGAATTCATCCATTGGCGGCGCGCAGGGCTTTGAGCGCGGAGGCGGCAGCGTCGCCGAGCGCGACCATCATGCGCTCACGATGCTGTGTGGCTTGCTGCACGGCCTGCTGGTGCAATTGCCATAGCGCCTGGTTGATCTCACCGTTAGCGTCGAGCGGGGTGAGTTGGGTGATGTCGCCATCGAAGGTGATGCTGGTGCCGGCGCGCAGCATCACGTTGCCCTCACTCACTACGTCATCGATCTCCTTGCCCTTGAGCAGCACCTGCACCTGATCTGCCGGCGTGGTGTAGGTGCGCACTTCCAGCGTTGCCACATCCTTGATGAATGATTGGATCTTCTCTGCCAGGTCGCTGGCATACGCGCGAACTGCTTCATTCAGGTCAGCCATAGATCTCCTTCATGAGTAGATGGTCATTGGTGGGCGGCAGACAACGATGCGCACGCCGCACAATCACTGATCACGCTTGTGTCTTCTGAAACTGGCGCACCTCTTGTACGACATCCTTGATGAACTGAAAAATCGCTGGCAACGCGAGCAGTTGCATCCCTGGCGTCGACAGGCGCAGCACGATTTTTGCCGCGCCGGCGCTGACAACGACCATCATTCGCATCAGCAATCCGCGCCGCGCCAGCGCCACATGCACGTTCTGCCGATGCAAATCGCCCTGTTCACGGGTGATGCTTTCTTGCCACAGCGTTTGCACATCACCCGTCCAGCTCACCTTTGTTCGCGCGATTGCTGCGCCGGCTTGCGTCGTCTCGATCGAGGCGAAATCGCTGACAAACTCGCGCACGCGCTGCACAAATTGGTTGAATTCATCGCGGAAGCCGCCAAGTGATTCGAACAGGTCTTTCGATTGCGCGCCGGCGTGAGCAAGCTGGGCGCGCAACGCAGCTTCTGGCAGCGGCTCGATGGCCTTTGCGACGCCGGCGTCAGGCCGGTAATCATCGATGAACGCGCGCAATCGCGCAACTGCCTCCGCAATGACTGCATGATCCTGCGCGAGCGCTTCGCGCTGGTCGTGCAAGGCGCGGCGCGCATCAGCGCTATCGGCCGGCAAGTCGATGCGCCAGGTTGCGCCGGCGTCAAGCGATTTAGCTGTCGCTGCATCGTTCCATGTGCCGAGCAAGGCATCGGTGAAATTGGACATGACCTTCCGCGCGCAATCAGATCGGGCGCACTGCCGCTTCGACGCTCTTCCGTCGTCACGGCTTGCTGAACAGTTGTATCAAGCGCGCAGCCATTTCGGCCATCGCACCCAGGAACTGCGCGCGGTTAGCTTGCGCCTCCTTCACCATTGCAAGGTGCGCATTCCAGAGCGCCTCGTTTAACTCGCCATTCTTCTCTGGCACCACCACCAGCACATCGCCGTCGAAGGCCAGCCGCGTGAGCGCGCGCAGTTGCAGTTCGCCGGCGAATTGCTTGGAGGCATAGTCGTAGGTCACCTGGCTCAAGTCGCTGGCGCCGAAAGTGCGCACTTCCAGGCTGCTCAGGTCGTCGGCAGCGCGCCCCAGACCATCGGTCAACTCCTTGATGAATTGCTTGAGTGAGTCGCCAAGCGTCTGATCGCCTAGCCCCTTCGCTTCAGCGCTTGCCTGCAACTGGGACGAGGGAAGCACCAGCGCGCGAAATTCATCCATCACTGGGTCGCGCTCCGCCGGCACGCTGCCCGACGCTTCTTTGATCAAGCCGAGATCTTCGTTTGGATTGGACATGGTAGTTTGTAATTACGCCCGCCAGCGATAGTCGGTGCCGTGAATGGTGGCGCGGATGTCGTTCTGCACGCCTTGTTTGTCCACGATGCTGTAGATGTCGTCCTTTGACCAGCGATATAAGATGGCGCACTGAATCTGTTGCGCGCGCGCCTGCAAATTGTAGCGGTCAACCTCGGCATATGCGGCCTGCACCCAGCCGTTCTGCCCGCCGGCCCATGGCTGCGCGCCGTGCGGGTCGGTTTCGGTGATGTAAACCGGCTTGTTGCGGTGGCGCGGTGGAATGACGTCCAGGAAAGTCGTGTAGGCGCGGAAATGATAGTACTGCCAGCGCAGTGGATCATTCTCGAAGCGTTGCAACGATGGGATCAGATCAGGCGTGTAACCATTGGTGTAGCAGTGCAGCGCAAGGCCATCCAAATCTGTGATCGCGGCGATCATGCGGTTGAAGTAATCCAGGCAGCTCATCCATGGCCCTTGGAATGGATCGACTGCGCCGGGCACGACGATAGCATTTGGCTGCACGCTCTTGATCGCAGCGCGCACGCGATTGAAACAGGCTGCATACAGCTCCGGCGTGATTGCAGCGCTTGGGTTGTTGCCTGGGTTCCATGGGTCCTGATTCGGCCACTCGCGCGGATTGTTCATTTCATTGCCGATCACGTATATCAGGCAGCCGCGTGAGTTGGCTGCCCAACTGCGGCATTGCGCGGCGAACTGGTCATACAGGTCTGGCGTGGGGATGGTGCCACTGCCGCCGTAGTCGTTGTTCAGGCGTGCAATCACGCCATAGCCGGCGCGCGCCCAGGGGTTGTAATCGCGGCCCTCACCGTTTTGCACGCGATGGGTGAACAGCACCCAGCCCGTCTTTCCGCTGCCGGCAAACAGGCCCTTGTCGAACTCGTCGTGCAGCCCATACATCCATGCGCAAATGCCGAAGGGCAGCGGGCCATCCAGCACGCGCTGCCGGCGGTCGGCCACGTCCGGCGCGCGCAACGCAGAACCACGCACGTAGCCGCGCTTGAAGGCATAGGTTTCGACCTGAATCCACGCATTGCCATCGCCGATCTTGTCCCAGTCGGCAACGCGGTTGAGCAGACGCAGTGGCGTGCCGGCGGTCACACGCCACTCGCTGCCGGTGCTGTCGCCGGCGCCCCGCATCAACGCCGCATCGCTCACGGCCAGCGCTACGCCCTGCACCCTCACGTCAGGATCGACAGGTTGATTGGGATCGGTCGGTGGCGCAAATAGCAGCTCGACCCATTCGCCGGCGACGAAGCCGGTGATGCCATCCAGCGTTCGCACCGCGACCCATGTGCCGGCCTTACCCGGCTTTGGCAGCGCGACGTCAAGCGGCTCGCGCAGCAACACGACCGTGCCAAAGGCCAGCACCCGCAGCCGATTCGCGCTCATCGATGGCGCATCGCGCAGGTTGAGGCCAACGTCGGAGATCACGCGCAAAGCCGGCTGCGCATCCGGCTCATTCACTGCCATCAATTCCATGCCGCCCTTGCTGGCGCTGGTTTGTGTGCGGCGGCTCGCTGGCGGCGCATACAGTGCGACATATTGCGCGGAGATGAAGCCAATCTCGCCCTTGTCAGTTGATACCTTTAGCCACTGGCCGCGCGCACCCACCTTCTTCAGCAACACATCTTCGGGGTCGAGCGCTTCCAACCGTGTGCCGCCCTTGACCTTCGTGATGATAGGGCTGCCGGCCAGCCCCTTGGCGCGGATATAGACACCACTGTAGGATTTGCCGACGACCACGAAGCGGCGTTCGAGCAATGGCGGCTGCACAGGGGTCTCCAGCCCTTTGTCGACGGCGCTGATGGTTTTGCCGGTGACATACCATGCAGCCACCCAGCCGGCTTGTTTGTCGGACGTGGTGACATTCAACCATTGCCCATACACGCCAATCTTCTGCCGCGCTGCGCTGGCCGGCTCCAATAAATCCAGTACGGCGCCGGCAGGCAAGCGAGTGAGAATCTGTGAGCCGACGGCGTTGGGCTGATCGCGCAGCGCCAGCCCGCCGGCGGCGGTGATATCTGGCGAGTCGCTGACCACGATGACGAGCTTGCTGTCGTCCGGCTGTTGTGGCTGGGGATGGAAATTCGGATTGTCGAAGAGGACGCAATAGGTGATGATCTGGGCAGGATCGCCGGCAAAGCCGTAGCGCTGCTTGAGCGATGCGCTTGCCTCTGCCGGCACCGGCCACGGGTCGTGGATGAGGTAGTCACCATCCTTGCGCGCGTAGATCAACACCCAGTGGTTCTGCAGGCTGGGGTTAGGTGACATATCCACTTCGACGACGACGGGCTTGCCGGCATCCAGCGCGGCATCCACCTCAGCCAGCGGCGCCGGCGTCTTGCGACAATCGATCAGCTTGTTCAGCACGATGCCCGGCAGCGCTCGCGGAACGCCATACCATGCCACCAACGGCCCGAAAAAGCCTTGATTTGGCCCAAGCGCGCGCAATTTCTCATTCAAGGTGGCCGGCGTCTCTTGAAAGCCAAAACCATTGGCCATCATCGTCAGCGTAGTGATGGTGCAGCCATATGCGCCGAGTGTCTGGCCGGCGTCGGCAAAGCCCAGCGAGATGTTCGCCCAGGCCGGGTCACGTTGTGAAAGGGGTTTGGTGTTGAACATGATGTTGGTGGTGATCTCCTGCGAGAAGCGAAACTCGCCATCGGTGGCGACGAGCGCGCGAGTCGGCCAGTCTTCGCCGGGCGGCATGTCGTTGTCGAACAAGCCGGCGGCGTTGAGCAGTGTTGGGTTGAAAATGAAGTCGAGCAAGCCCCAATTGCGGCCAGGCACGCGTCGCAGATAGAGGTATTGGAATATCTCGCGCCCGGTATCGTTGGCGATAACTGGAAAGCGCGTCCATTTTGTGCCAGTGGCTGGGTCGGTTTGCACGATGCCGGCCTGCACAGTCACCTGGCTGCCGGCTGGGCCAATGGCACGATGATATTGCAGCGCCAATGCGCGCGGATCGCCGCCCCATTTTTGGATCTCGCTGGCGGCGCGACCGGGGCCGGCGTTGTAGGCTAGGCCGGCCAAAGCGACGAAGCCATTGAAGCGATTGAGTTGCTCCTTGATGTATTGTGCGCCGGTCAGCACCTGCGCCAGCGCGTTCTTCGCGTCAAAAGCCTGCGCAAACCGCGCGTTTAATTCCTCGTCGCTTGGCGAGACGCCGTCCAACCCCAGCGCGGCCAGCTTGGCACCGCGCTCGATGCGCGCAATAACGCCGGCGCGCGTGGCAGGGATCACCTGCAGCACGCCATCGCGATGATTGATATTGGCCCCCTCGACTGCGATAAATGCTTTGATGAGAAGTGGCGGCAGATCAAGAAGCATCGCCGCGCGGTGGACCGCGCTGACCAACACCTGATTTGCTGGCACGGTGCAAAGCTTAACCGAGAAAGCATTGAAAGTGAACTTAGACTTTCGCCGGAAAGTGGGTGTTCAAAGGATGGAAAAAACAGAAACCCCGCAGATTTTCAAGACCTGCGGGGTTTGCTACTCTTTTTGCTGCAACGCGATCAATACATCGCGCTCATGATCTTTTGCAGGCTCTCGCGGCTGGGGCGCAGCTTGTCCTGCTGGTAGTGGGAAAGCGGTGTATCGGCCAATCCAAGGACCTCAGCCAGGTTTTCGCGCTCGCCATTGACGTAGAGCAGGCCGGTGATGAAGAGCTGTTTGTCGTGCGCCTCAGTCAGCAAGCGCAGCGCGGCTTGCTTGTCTGTTGGGTCGTGGCTGTTATCCAACTTCTTCAAGACAACGCGGCTGCCGTCGTGCAGTTCCACTTCCTGGATGGTGCCAGGCTCCTGCTCGATCTGAATCTCTTCCTGCGCCATGACAAAGCCAAAGTCATTGATGCGCTCGTCGTGGGCTTTGCCCCAGGCATAGCTCTTGGTGCTGTCGTCGCGGTTGTTGAATGTGACGCACGGGCTGATGATGTCGAGGACGGCGGTGCCGCGGTGGGCGAGGGCAGCCTTGATGAGCGGGACGACCTGCTTGGGGTCGCCGGCAAATGAGCGCGCCACAAAACCGCACTCCGCCACGATGGCCTCTCGGCACAGGTCGATGGGAGGCAACTCGTTCTTGCCGGCGTGCTTCAATTCCTGGCCGATGTCGCTGGTGGCGCTGAACTGTCCTTTCGTCAGGCCATACACGCCGTTGTTCTCGATGATGTAGACCATGCGCGCGTTGCGGCGCACCAAGTGAATGAACTGGCCGAGACCGATCGAACCGGTGTCGCCGTCACCGCTCACACCGATGCCGTACAAGGCGTGATTCGTCATCAGCGCACCCTGCGCCACCGACGGCATTCTGCCGTGCAGCGCGTTGAAGCCAAACGAGCGGTTCATGAAGTAGGCCGGCGACTTGCTGCTGCAGCCGATGCCGCTGAACTTCATGACCGCTTCGGGCTTGATCCCGAGGTCGTAGCACGCGGTAATGATCTGCGACGAGATGGAATCATGCCCGCAGCCATTGCACAGCGTGGATTCCAACCCCTTGTAGTCCGGCTTGCTCAGGCCGATGCTGTTGACGTTGACCGGCTTGATGGCGACCTTCGCCGGCGTGGTGCTGCCGTTGCCACTGGTTGCTGTTGTGGTCATTTCGCTTGTTCCTGTTCGCGTCTCATGCATCACGTTTTGCGGATGGCAAAAGGGCGTGATGCGTGATGCGCAATTACTTCTTGTTCTCCAGATACGTGATGGCTTCGGTGATCCAATGCGCGGTCAGAGGCAGGCCGTCGTTGTGGTTGGCAGCATGCACCTTCGCGGCATCTGCCGGCGAGTGCAGCCGCACCAGTTGGCACACCTGCGCATCGCTGTTCATTTCCACCACGTAGATGCGCTTGTGGGCAGCGATGAACATGGTCACGTCCTCATTCATCGGCAAGGCGCGCAGACGCAGGAATGAAGTTGCAATGCCTTGCGCAGCAAGTTGCACGCGCGCTTCCTGAATGGCCGGCTCGGTGCTGCCCAGGCTGATGATGCCCACTTCGGCCTCCTTGTTCAGGTCGACCACGGGCGCCGGCACCAGCTTGCGCGCCGTCTCAAATTTCAATGCAAGGCGATCCATGTTGCCTTCCCAGTCTGCTGGGCGCTCTGACAGGTTGGCGCGCTCGTTGTGGCCGGAGCCGCGCGTGAAGTAGGCTGCCAGCGGATGATCGGTGCCA
Organism: Thermoflexales bacterium; assembly: GCA_039810125.1. Classification (GTDB taxonomy): domain Bacteria; phylum Chloroflexota; class Anaerolineae; order J036; family Brachytrichaceae; genus JBDHWI01. The sequence continues at coordinate 26,223 of JBDHWI010000013.1, forward strand.
GGCAGCGTGCGCCAGGCAATGCCGTCGCCGTCCACATCCTTGTAACGCGCCCATTGGCCCTTCAGCTCGATCAATCTTTCCAGCGAGAGCACCTTGCCGCGATCCATCGGCTCTTCGGGGTAATCGAAAGGTTTGCTCATCCACTGGTTCATGCCGATATCGAGGTCGCTCAACACAAACACTGGTGTTTGCAGGCGCTCGGCCAGATCAAATGCGCGCCAGCCGAACTCGAAGCACTCGTAAACCGAATCGGGCAATAGCACCACATGCTTGGTGTCGCCATGGCTGAGCCAATACGCTTTCAACACGTCGCCCTGTGAGGTGCGGGTGGGCAGGCCGGTCGCCGGCCCCATGCGCTGCACGTCCCAGATCACTGCGGGAATTTCCGCCAAGTAACCGAGGCCGGCGAATTCAGCCATCAGCGAGATGCCCGGGCCGCTGGTGCTGGTCATGGCGCGCGCGCCGGCCCAACCAGCGCCCAATACCATGCCAAGCGCGGCGAGTTCGTCCTCAGCCTGCACCACCGCATAGGTCGGCTTCTTCGTGTCTGGGTCGACACGCAGGCGCGGCAGATATTCGTTGAGCGTGTCGGCCACGCCGGTCGCCGGCGTGATGGGATACCAGCCGACGAAGCTGACGCCGCCGTAGATTGCGCCGAGGCCGGCGGCAGTGTTGCCATCGATCATGATCATGCCGGCAGTCTTGTTCATGCGCTCCACCTTGAAGCGGAAGTTGTTCGGCAGGTGCTCGGCAGCCCATTGTGCTGCCTGCCGCACCACTTTCATGTTGCTGTCAACGGGCTTCTGCTTGCCCTTGAAGTGGAACATCAGCGCAGCTTCAATCTCTTTTACGTCCAACCCGATCAGGTGCGCCAGCGCGCCGACGTAAACCATGTTGGCGATGTAGGTGCGCAACTTCGGGTCCGGCTCGTTGGCCTTTGCCATTTCCTTCACGGGGATGGTGTAGTAGGTGATATCGGTGCGCGAAACGGGCAGTTTGATGTCATCGGCATAGATGAATGCGCCACCCGGCGCAACGTTTGCGTGATCCTCCAGCAGCGAGTCAGGATTGATTGCAATCATGATCTCAGTGGTCTCGCGGCGGGCGGTGTAACCCTCTTTGCTCACGCGGATGGTGTACCAGGTGGGCCGGCCCTGAATGTTCGAAGGGAACAGGTTTTTGCCGCTGACAGGGATGCCCATCTTGAACAGCGCGCGCAGCAGGGCGATGTTGGCTGTCTGGCTGCCGGAGCCGTTCTTGGTGGCGGCTGTGATCGAGAAGTCGTTGATGACGATGTCTTGCGGAACAGACGTCGCAGCCTGAGGCTCGTTTGAGTTGGCGGGGGCGGTCAAATCTTTCAGCATCTGTCTCTCCTGAACCATCATGGGTTCGTTTGCTTGCGAATCAAATTCCCTGTGTGTTCAGATTTTGTCTGTCGGCAGGTGGCCGGCGGACATACGCTACTTATTTGGCACTGTCGATTTCAGCAGACTGCCGTTGCCGCTATTTGCTACTGCGCGGCTGCGCGCCTTGGGGCGCTTTTGCAGCAGCTTGGTGTGCTGCACCAGCAATCGATAGGCTTCGTCCACGTCGCCGGCGACGATTGCATTTACGATGCCTTCGTGATACGTCCATACCTCGTGCAGGTAGTCGTAGTCCGAAAACACGCTGAAGCCCTCTGACTCATAGGCATCCCAATATGCCTCCAGCACGCCTTTGACAAACGGATTGTCCAACCGCTTGAAGATGGTCAGGTGCAGGTCGCGATGTTCGGGGTGGGGGATACGGATGGGATTGCCCTCCAGTTTGGCCCATGCGCGTTCCACCAGTTGCCGCAGATGAGCGCAGTCTTCGTTGTTCAGCAGTGAAACCGCCTCATGGAAGAAGGCAAATTCGATGTGATTGCGCAACTCGCTGAAAGCGTCAAAGTGTTTGCGGTCGTTGGCAAGCGCATAAAGCAGGCTGAAGCGGATGGCAGGGAAGAAGCTGAGTTCAGCGACGCGGATGCCGGTGCGGGGCTTCACTTCAACAAAGCCCATCACGCGGGCGACTTCGAGTTGCTCGCGCAGCTTGCCAGTGCTGATCTTCAACTCGTTGCTGAGCTTGTCGAGCGGCGGCAATTGATCGCCGGGCTGAAGTTGCCGTTCGACAATGTAGTTGATCATGTCGGAGTCTTGAAATTGCGTCATGGCATCAACTCTGAATCACTTGAAAGATATGATTCATCAAATGATTTGCATGAATTTTATCATTTAGGCTTGGAATGTCAATGGTGAAAAGTGTGATGGCGGCGCGCATCGTTAAATCTTGTGCTTGCAGAATGACGGTTGTGCGTTGAATCAAATGTTGTGTGTGTTGAATGAAACATGGGTGACGCTTGCAAAATCTCCGTAATCGATTAACAATACTGGACTACGCGAGACAAGCGTGCAACGTCGCCGACAAACGGCCTGAAGAAAATCATCGTTGCACAACTTGCCAGTGTTAGAATCGTTGCGCAATCACTAAGAGGAAGACACTCGAATGGTTCCACCGGTATCGCAAGACGCACAACTCATCAAGGATCTTTACGATCTCATCTTCATTATTGCGGCTGTCATTTTCGTGTTCGTTGAAGGCCTGTTGCTCTACACGGCGATTCGCTATCGCCGGCGCCGCGCGGACGAAATGCCTGCGCAAGTGCACGACAATCGCACGCTGGAGATATTGTGGACTGTCATCCCTGCCATCATCATTGCCGCCATTTTCTTTTTGGCAATCGATACCATGAGCAAAATGACTGCTGCCGGCACGATTGGGAATCCGGTGGCCCATGTGCATGCCATCAACGACGCTTCTGCTCGCCGGCGCGTAGAAGCTGCGCAACCAGTTGATCTGGTGATCGAAGTCACCGCGCGGCAGTGGGTGTGGCAGTTCAAGTATCCAGGTGAAGGCAATGTGCTTACCAACGAAACGCTGGTGGTGCCGGCGGGCAAGAACATTCGCCTCGATATGACCTCTGCCGACGTTATTCACGCCTGGTGGGTGCCGTTCTTCGGGCCGATGCTCTATGTCAACCCGGGGGAGTTGTCCTACGTGTGGTTTAACGTGCCAGAAGCGAAGGCCGGCGAATACATCGGCCAGTGCAACGTATATTGTGGCGTGTCGCATGCCAACATGCTCGCCAAGGTGCGCGTGCTACCGCAGGCGGAGTACGACAAATGGTTCGCCGAGCAAGCTGCTGCCAACAGCGGCACTGTGCAGCCGGGTGATGCGCAGCGCGGCCACGACTTCTTCATGTCCGGGCCATGCGTCGCATGCCACACCATTGACGGCACAGTGGCGCAGGGCAAGGTCGCGCCGCGCCCCCTGACGCACTTTGCAACTTATCCCACCATCGCGCAGGTCGAAGGTTTCGCCAACAACGTCGATGATGTGAAGAAATGGCTCAAGGATCCGCAGGCGCAAAAGCCTGGCACCGCCATGCCGAACCTGAGCCTGACCGCGCAGCAGATCGAAGATCTGGCTGCGTATCTTGAAACGCTACACTAGCGCCAAAAGCGCCAACCCGGTAACCAGCAACCGTTCAAGGCATTTAAAACAAAGATATGGCAAGCATCAGCATTCCCGTCCGCGCGCGTGACCGCGTCAACAAGGGCATCCTCAGTTGGCTCGCGACTGTCGACCACAAGAAGGTCGGCATCATGTATCTCGTGATGTCGATGATCTTCTTCTTTGTGGCCGGCCTGCTTGCACTGCTCATTCGTCTGCAACTGGCAGCTCCGCAAATGACGGTGGTGGACCCGCACACCTACAACCAGCTCTTCACCATGCACGGCACGGTGATGATCTTCCTGTTCACCATCCCATGCCTGATTGGCGGTTTTGGCAACTACTTTGTGCCGCTGCAGATCGGCGCGCGCGATGTGGCCTTTCCGCGCTTGAATGCGTTCAGCTTCTGGATCACCCTGGGCGCCGGCCTGGTGATGTTCTTTGGTTTTGTCTTCGGCGCGCGCTCCGATGCATCGTGGATCGCCTACACGCCATACTCGACCAAACAGTTCTCGCCCACCATCGGCATGGATATCTGGCTGCTGGGTGTCATTCTGCTTGGCATCGGCTCCACGCTCGGCGCGGTGAACTTCGTCGTGACGTGCTACACCATGCGCGCCCCCGGCATGACCGCGTGGCGCATCCCCCTGTTCGTGTGGGCCATGGTGACCACGGCAGTGATGGTGCTGCTGGCGACGCCGGTGCTGACGGCGGCGGTGTTCATGCTGGTGGCCGACCGCAACTTCTCCACGCAGTTCTTCAACACCAACAACACGCGCCTGTGGCAACACATGTTCTGGTTCTACTCGCATCCAGCGGTCTACATCATGGTGCTGCCGGCGATGGGCATCATCTCCGAGATTCTGCCCGTTTTCTCGCGCAAACCGTTGTTTGGCCTCAAGGCCGTTGTTGTCAGCACGGCGATGATCGCCTTCCTCGGCTTCACCACGTGGGTGCATCACATGTTCGTCTCCGGCGTGGATCCGGTGGTCGAGCGCTTCTTCATGTTCACCACCATGGTGATTGCGGTGCCGACTGGCATGAAGATTTTCAACTGGACATTTACCATGATCGGCGGCTCGCTGAATTTCAAGACGCCGCTTCTGATGGTGTTCGGCTTCCTGACGACCTTCGTCGTTGGCGGTATCACCGGCGTCATGCAGGCTGCCATTCCGGTGGATGAATATGTGCACAACTCCTACTGGGTGATTGCGCACTTCCACTATGTGTTGTTCGGCGGCAGCGTGTTCGGCATCTTCGCCGGCACCTATTACTGGTTCCCCAAGATGTTCGGCAAGATGCTCGACGACCGGCTCGGCAAGCTCAACTTCTGGTTGCTGTGGATCGGCTTCAATGTGACATTCTTCCCGATGCACATCCTTGGCTTGCTTGGCATGCCACGCCGCATCGCGACCTATCTGCCCGGACGCGGCTGGGAAACCGGCAACCTGATCGCCACCATCGGCGCATTTATCATTGCCGCAGCTGTCATCGTCTTCATCCTCAACGTGATCAAGACCTGGCGCAATGGCGAGAAAGCCGGCAATGACCCATGGGAAGGCAACACGCTTGAATGGATGGTGTCGTCGCCGCCGCCGGAATATAACTTCCTCGTCATTCCGACGGTCGAAAGCGAACGGCCGGCACTTGACGCGCGCAACCGAGCGAAGGCAGCCGCAGGACACTGAGTTGAATGACCAGCCCGATTTCGCAAGGAATCGGGCTTTTCTTCGAGACAGATGCAGAACGAGCAAGCAAGGGTGCTGAGTGGGCTGTCGCTGGCAGCGCTTGTCGCAACGTTTGGGCTGGTGATCGTCGGCAACGTTCTGCGCGTGTCGGTCGGCGAACCGTGCCTCGATTGGCCGCTGTGCTACAACGCCGTGCTGCCGCTCGGCAACGCGCGCGCGATGGCTGAAGTCGTCCACCGCGCTCTGGTCGTGATTGCCGGCCCCATCCTCGTTGCGCTCACCGCGCTGATTTGGCGCTGGGGAGCCGGTCGTAACTTGCTGCGCATGGGCGTGGCAGCGATATTGCTCACAGCGGTGCAGGCCGGCATCGGTGCACTGACCACACTGACCCAGTCGCAGCCGGCATTTGTGGCGCTGCATCTCATCGCCGGCCTCGCCACACTGGGATTGGTTGCCGCCATCGCCATCGCGGTGCGCGCCGAACCCATCGACACCGCCGAGGACAACCCTGCCACGCGCAGATTCCGCCGCTCGCTGGTCACACTGGCTGGCGCAGTGTTTGCGTTGGTGATCACCGGCGCGCTGGTCAGCAGCAACGGCGCGGCGCTGGCGTGCGGTGAGACTTTCCCAATCTGCAATGGCGGCTGGTTGCCTAACGGCGGCTGGCTGACGCTGCTGCAATGGCTGCATCGCTTCATGGTGTTTGCGGTTGGCTTGCTGTTGCTGTCGTTTGCGGTGAAGGCGCTTCGTCGCGGTGCGGGCGTGCCGAGATCGATCAGCTTGATGGCTTTGCTGCTGGTCGTCGGCTTTGTGCTGCAGGGCGCGTTGGGTTGGCTGCTGGTTGCGCTGAACCGGCCGGCGCTGCTTTCCACCTTGCACAACGCTGTGAGCGCAGGGTTGTGGGTGGGTGCGGTGGCGCTTGCCATGCTCGGCCAGCGCGTGCCGATCAAGCTGCACATGCGCGCGCCGAAGCCGCTGCCGGCGTGGCGTCAAACGATCAATGACTACATCGCATTGACCAAGCCGAAGGTGATCTCGCTGCTGCTATTCACCACGTTTGCTGGCATGTTCATCACCTCGGCGGGGATGCCGGCGTGGTATCTGGTGCTGTGGACGATGATCGGCGGCTATCTGATGGCCGGCGGCGCGAACGCCGTCAACATGGCTTACGACATCGACATCGACCTCAAGATGGGACGCACGAGCAAGCGTCCGACGGCGAGCGGCCGCATCAGCGCGCGCAAGGCCTATCTCTTTGGCTTCGTCCTCGCCGGCCTGTCGATTGCCATCTTTCTGCTGTTTGTGAATTGGTTGTCGGCGCTGCTGTCGGTGATTGGCTTTTTGTATTACACCGTGTTCTACACGAAGTGGCTGAAGCGCCACACCTGGCAGAACATCGTGATTGGCGGCGGCGCCGGCGCAATCCCGCCACTGATCGGCTGGGCAGCGGCAAGTGGTCAGCTTTCGGTCGCCGCCGTTTTCCTGTTCGTGATCGTGTTTTACTGGACGCCGCCGCATTTTTGGGCGTTGGCGCTGATGAAGCGCAAGGACTACGCAGCCGCCGGCGTGCCGATGTTGCCGGTGGTGGCCGGCGAGCATGAGACCACGCGCCAGATGCTGATCTACTCGCTCGGCATGGTCGCCATCACCCTGGTGCTGGTGCCGCTGCAGGCGATGGGGTGGATTTATCTCGCCGGCGCGCTGATGTTGGGTGCATGGTTCATGTGGCTGGCATGGCAGTTGAATCGCCGGCGCACCCAGCAGGCGGCGCTCAAGCTGTATGTGTATTCGCTGCTCTACCTCTTTGCGCTGTTCGGCGTGATGATGCTGGATCGGGTGGCGCAGTATATTTGAGTGATCAAGATGATTCCGAATGAGCAACGCCGCAAGGCGCTGGTGATGACGCTGATCTCGCTTGGTCTGCTGCTGATTGGCATTGCCGTCGGCATGTATTGGGTGAGCATCTACGCGTCAAAGTGACGAAGCCAAACACCTGACAGGTTTGATCTTAACTTGCCGCGATTTGTGATGAACGAAATCTGTCGGGCTTGAATGACACATTTGCCATCAAAAAGAGAAACCCATGGAAAACACAACTCCTCAGCAAGACACACACGAAGACGTGCCAGAGCCGCACATGCCGGCGCCCAGCCTCTCGCCAATCATTCTTGCCTTCGGCATGACCTTTCTGGTTTTCGGCATCGTGTTTGGTCCCATCGTCATCGCCATTGGCGTGATTGGGGTGCTGCTTGGCCTCGGCACCTGGCTGTATGACGAGATCAAGAACGCCGGCGCGGAGCAGCACTAATGCGAGGAACCCTCTCGCGAAGCCACACAGATCACCGCAATCAATTGCGGCCTGACGGTGCTGTGAGAGATCTGAAATGGAACGAGCTTTGAACGACCGCCCGACCGCATCGCAGCAAACGTTGGTGGAAGCACAGCAACGAAAGAAGATCGGATTGCTCGGCATCACCTTCTTCATCGCATCCGAATCGATGTTCTTTCTCGGCCTGTTTATGGCCTATTTTTACGTGCGGAACACCTCGCAGGCATGGCCGCCGGAAGGGGTGACGCCGCCAAGTATCGTGCCGGCAGCCTTCAATACGCTGATCGCGCTGATTGGCAGCGTTGCCGTGATCTACGCCGGCCGCGCCATCGCCCGCGACAACCGCCGCCACCTTGTGGGTGGCATGGTGGTGGCCATCACCTGCGGTGTGGTCTTCATGGCAGTGCAGGCGGCCGAGTTCGCTGATCTGTCGATCATGGCGCAGGGCAGCGCCTACGGCTCCACTTTTACGTTTTTGCTGGTCTTTCATGTGCTGCGCGTATTTTGTGGTGTGGCGCTGATGGCGGCGGTGTTGGTGCGCGCGCTCATGGGGCAGTTCAGCAAAGACCACCGGCTGATGGTGCAGGCCACCGAGATGTACTGGGTGTTCATCACAGGTGTATGGCTGGTGGTGTTCTACGTGTTGTACATTTACAAATAAGGGCACGTGATTCGAAACGCTGTTCGCTGGGTCGTGGTAGCCTTGATCGCCGCGTCGATGCTGATCGTCGCGGCGATGATGTTAAGCCGGCTGGCAGCGGGCTCCCAACCGCCGGCAAGCGTGGACGTGCAGGTGCCGGCGTCAAATATGGCGCTGCCGCTGGATGCGAGTGGCGCCGGCATGCAGATCATCCCTGAGGCTGTGTTGAGCGTGAAGCTGTCGCCCTATCCGCCGCAGGGGAACGCGCCCAGCACGCTCACGCTGGTCGCGCTAGACCCCAAGACCCAAGTAGTGAAGCTGATCACGCCGACGCTGGAGATTGCGCCGTTGGCGGATGTGGATGGCGTGACCTTCGCAATGAAAAAAGATGCCGCCGGCAGTCATACTGCCGGCGGCGTGTTCTTCCCTCAAGCCGGTGAATATCGCCTGCGCATTCACATTGACCTCGGCACTGCTGAACCATATTCGATGCTGATTGTGGTCAATGCTGGGTAGTTGCCGTGAAAATAGCGCGGGCCAGCTTCAATTACTTGGCAAGAAGATTCTCATTCCATCTTGTTCGTCAACAATGTAAGCTGATGAATCATAGCGAAGCGCGAGGGCTGCTATCCACATATCGCCAATTGCCATGCTTGCGTTAATGGTTGCCCAGATCGCTAGGAACCACACAGCCGAAGTGCCTGCTTGAACCACGATGCCACAGCATGCCAGGATACTTAGAACAACCAAAGGAGCGAGACAAAAAACAAGATATTGATTGCGTTGGAAGGCATGCCCAGGGGCAGCAGCGATGATCATCAGCTTCTTCCACTCGAAACTATATTTTGTCCGGGCTCCAAAAATCCGCATGCCAAATCCATGGGTGATCTCATGCAATATGATGGTGATGATAACGCCGATGAACAGGATTACGGTCTGTTTTGAATCATCAAATGTGAATTTGGGCGGCTTGCCAAGCAGTTGAACAAAAATGAAAAAACCAAATCCAGAAACAAGGGCCAGCGGTATCGACAACAAATTCATCAGGACGAGGCGGCTGGCTTTCTCACCAATTTTCCAATACAGCACTTCCTTGTAGTTGGATGGCAGTTTGCCTGGATGCATTTGTGATGTGGACATGGCCTCAAACCTCATTGCAAAGCCTGTGGCATATCGTGCGCTGGGCGCCGCAACGTGATCAAGCCATCAGGCCGGCGACAGCGCGTTGGACGAGGATGTGCGCCATTTCCCGGCGATATTCGGCGCTGCCCAGCCAATCACCCTGTGGCTGGACCAATTCCATCGCCGCATTTAACTCGCCGGCGAACCATTCATCGAGTCGCTTCTTCTCCACGCCCAGTTCGAAGCGGGTGAGCCGAATTGGCGCCGGCGCGACACCCCCCAGCGCCACGCGCACATTGCCGGCGATGCCGTCCTTCATCGCGAACGATGCCACTGCGCACACGATCGGGTAATCCTTCGGCGTGCGCGCCACGCGCTGGTAACTGCTTTTCGTATCCGGTGTAGGGATGGGCAGGCGCACCTCAGTGATGAGCGTGCCTTCGTTCAGCACCTGCCGACGATACGCGAGGAAGCCGGCCAGCGGGATGACGCGAAAGAAATCACTCGGGCTTTGCTGTGCCTTGCTCTGGTCCATCGCGCCGGCCACCACCACGTCGGCGTCGCATGCCAGCAATGCCGTGACCAATGGCGACGACGCATCTGCGGTGACGATTGCGCCGGCCAGCGTGGCACGGTTGCGGATGTTCAACCCGCTCATCGCCTCGGCCGTCTCGCCGATCACGTGCAGGGCGCTTGGCGCAGCCTTGCCCACGACCTCGCTCTCCAGCAATTGCTGGTGCGTGGCTGCCGCGCCGACGCGCAGCATGTTGCCCTCAACGACGATGCGGTTCAAGCCGAGGCCAGTGATATCGACCACCGCCTCCGTGTCGCGCGGCGCTTCGCCGTTCAGCCAGGTGCCGCCACCCATCACCACCGTGCGGATGCCGGCGCGCTTGAGCAACTCCACTGCTTCCATCAACCCTTGCGGGCGGTGATATTCCTTCAGGTTCAACATCGCAAATCAGAAATGCGTCAGATCTTCCCCTCGTAGATCATCACTCCGATGCCGGTGGGGCCAATGATGCTGCCGACATTGATACCGCACGAGAAGACCTCGATGCTCGCCTTCCTGGGAAAGGCGAGTTTGAGCGATTCGAGCAGCGCGTTGGTGCGCGCGGTATGTTGTGGCAACATCTGCAGCACTGCAATCTCTGCGCGCGCATCAAACTCGCCGGCGAACTCAGTCAGCTTTTCGATGGCGCGCTCAGGCGAGCGGACTTTCTCGACCGCCACCAGATTGCCCTCTTCGAGCGACAGGCACGGGATGATCTCCAGCATGTTGCCCAGGATGGCTTGCGCCGGCCGCAGGCGTCTGCTGTGCTCCAGGAACCGCATGTCGTCAGAGATGAAAATGCCGTAGATGTTCTGCATCAGCCCGCGCAATTGCTTGACGATGGATTCGAGGCTGTAATTGCGATTCACCAAATCCACCGCTGCTCGCACCAACTCATTCAGCCCCAGCGCCATGCTCTGCGAATCGATCACCTGGATGTTGCAGCGCCCGCGATAGTCCTCGCGCGCGCGCATGGCGTTTTGCACTGTTTCGCTCAGGCCAGATGAGATGTGCAGCGAGATCACATCGCTCTTTGCATCGGCCAATTCCTTGTAGACGCGCGAGAAGTCATCTATGTGCGGGCCGGCGACGGTGAATGGCGCGGGGAAGCGTGCCAGCTTTTCGGCCAGGCCGGTCTCATCCAGGTCCACATCCTCTCGAAAGTCGCACCCTTCCAGCGTGATCGTGTGTGGCAGAACGATCACGCCATTCTCTTTGGCCCAATCCGGCGGCAGGCGCGCGGCACTATCCGTAACGATGCGAATCGGTGTTTTTTGTGAGGTCATGTTGAGGCGCGCTACTTACTCGATGCCGACGACAAAGAAATAGTGCGGCTGGTTGCCAGGGATCACGTCTACTTGCTGGGCGGCGAAGGCGGCGCGCACGTGCTCGGCAACCGCGCCGGCGTCGGCCTCGCGCATGCCATTGCCAAAATACAGCGTGATCAATTCATGGTTTGTTGCATCCGCCTTCTCAAGCAGCGCAAGAAGCGTCGATTCGACGTCCTCGCCGGCCACTGCGAGCTGGTCATTGATCAAACCGATGATCTGACCGTCGCGCACGCTTATGCCATTGAGCGTGACGTTGCGCGTGGCGGTGGTGATCTCACCCGTAGTCACGCGTCGCATGGCTTCGAACATCATATGCACGTTGTCATCGGCGCTGCCTTGCATGTTAAACGAGATGGCTGCCGAGATGCCCTGCGGGAGTGTCTTTGTTGGCACGACTTTGGTTGGGATCTCGCTCAGTTCAGCTGCCTGCTTCGCCGTCATCACGATATTGCTGTTGTTGGGCAGCAGAATGACGTGCCGCGCATGGGCGCGCTGGATGGCGCTGAGGAAGTCATCGACGCTGGGATTCATCGTCTGGCCACCCTCGATTACGACGCGCACGCCGATATCCTTGAACGCGCGCACCATGCCCTCGCCAGAGGCAACCGCGATGATTGCTACCTCCACCTCGGGCAGGTTCTCCTCCTGCTGCGCCGGCGTCTCGTTGTGCGGCACAAAGCCCTCGCTCTGCGCCTGCATGTCCTCCACCACCACGTCGCGCAGCGAGCCGAGCGCCGCGCCGTAGCTGATTGCCACGCCAGGATCCGGCACATGCACATGCACCTTCACCACCGCCTCGTCGCCCATCACCAGAGGGCATTCGCCCATCGCCTCGATGGCGCCGCGGATCTGCGCTACATCCAGCGTGCTACCTTTGCGCGCGTAGATCAGATATTGCACGTCGTAGCCCCAGCCGCCCTCCTGCGTCAAGTCGGCGTTCAGGTTGGGGCCGCTGGTTGCGCCGGCGCGGGTCGCCTCTTCGATGGGCAGGCCATTGACCAGCCGCCACATGCCTTCGAGGATGATGTAGAGGCCGTAGCCGCCGGAGTCGATTACGCCGGCGTCCTTCAATATCTTCAGCAGGTTCGGCGTGCGTTGCACCGAGTCATACGACGCGCTCTTCGCCACTTCCAGCAGCTTGCGCATATCGTGCGTGTGATGCGCGGCGATCTCAACCGCGTCGGCGGTCTCGCGCGCCACTGTCAGGATCGTGCCTTCCACCGGCGTGCCGACGCCGGCGTAGGCCGTCTTTGCGCCTTCCTTCAACGCGGCCACCAGGTCGGTGGCATCACAAATATCTCTGTGATCGAGCGAGCGCGCGACGCCGCGCCAAAGCTGGGAGAGGATGATGCCAGAGTTGCCGCGTGAGCCGCGCAGCGCGCCGTTGGACACTGCGCGCGCTACCGCGCCGATGCTCGGCTCGTTCATATCCTCAATGGCCTCCCATGCCGAGCGCATGGTGTGCATCATGTTGGTGCCGGTGTCGCCATCTGGCACGGGATACACGTTGTAGCCGTTGACGACCTCCTCCTGTTGGCGCAGCCAGAGATAGCCGGCCCTCACCAGTTCCTTCAGTCGTCTGCCATCCATGGTCAATCTTGCCCGGCGGGTGGGTCCGGCGCTTGGCGCATCATGGACAATGGCATTCGGGTTGTTGCTCGTCGTGGTCTTTGCGCCAGTGTCACCCGTCATTCGGCTTCATCCTCGTGTGTTGATTTTGTGTGAAATTCGGCATTTGTCGCCGGCGGCCGCTTGTGAGCGCGCATGGGGCGGTTGCGATCAGTCTTCATTCGTCATGCGCAGGCTGGACACATGCACGCACACCCCGTCGACGACATATCCAGTGCTGCGCTCGATGGAATACTGGACCTGATGTTGCAGGCTGCCGGTCACGGCTTGAATGCGCACGCCATATTCAGCGATGATGTGAACAGAGACCGTGACATGCTTCAGGCCGTCTGCGCCGTCCTTGATCTGTATTTCAAGGCCGCGGCGCGGCTCGTGGTGCGTGCAGTCTGCGCCGGTGTAGCGCGAAGCCAGCCCCACCACGCCATAGGTGCTGAGTGCAGCGTTATAGGCGAGCGTGAAGACCACGCGTGGTGCAATGGAAATATCGCCGGCGATCTGCGCTTTGGCTTGCTCAATGACCTGTGTTTGCATGGTAGAATCGCGCCCACGATCTTAGACAGTTTTGATTCAAATATCAAGAGTAAAGGGAGCAGCAAGCAACATGGCAAAGTGCCACTTCACGGGCAAAAAGAAGACCTTCGGTCATTCCCGCTCGTTTTCGTTCAAGCTGACCAACCGCGCGTGGAAGCCGAACCTGCAACGCCGCCGCATGGTGATCGATGGCCGCATGCAGACCGTGATGGTGTCCACGAAGGCGTTGCGCACGCTGGCGAAGACAAGCGGCAAGTAAGCTTTTTGTCGCGCGACATTCGCGAATCAACGGACAGATTTACTCTGTCCGTTTTTTCGTTTCCTGCATCCTCGTTTCTCAGGCGGCTGTCTCCGCCTTCAACTGCCCGCAGCCGGCGGCAATATCGATGCCGCGCCGCACGCGCATGGTGTTTGGGATGCCGGCGCGATCGAGAATTTCACGGAACTGCTGCCGGCGCTCGTGTGCTGATGCGCGTCCACGATATCCGCCGGTGGGGTTGAGCGGAATCATGTTCACATGCACCAGGTTTGCGCGCGTCGGATTGGTTTGATGCACCACCTCAACCAATGCTTCGGCCTGCTCCGGTGTGTCGTTCACGTTGTCGATCAGCGCCCATTCATAGCTCACGCGCCGGTTGGTCTGTTTCAGGTAGTCGCGCACAGCCTTCGTCAGATCATGCAGTGAATAACGCTGGTTGATCGGCACGAGCTGATTGCGCAGATCATCAGTGGCCGCGTGCAGCGACACGGCGAGATTCACCTGCGAATCCTCCGCAGTGAATTTGCGGATGCCCGGCACGAGGCCGACGGTGGAGATGGTGATTTTGCGCGCTCCGAGTCCGAAGCCGCCACCCGCCTCCGGCATCATCACGCGATGCACCGCTTCCATCACGTTCTGATAATTCGCAAATGGCTCGCCCATGCCCATCAGGACGAGGTTGGAGAGGCGATCGCTCTCGGGTTTTAGATGTGCGGTTTGAGATTTCGGATTGGACGCGCGAACCTTCAGCGATCGAGAATCCGAAATTGGAAATCGTAGATGCCTTGCGACCCACATCACCTGCTCGATGATCTCGCCGGCGCGCAGGTTGCGCAGAAAGCCCATCTGCCCAGTGGCGCAAAACGAACAGTTCATGGCGCAGCCGGCCTGCGATGAGATGCACGCGGTGCGTCGCACGCCGTCATACTCCATCAGCACCGTTTCGATTTCGCTGCCGTCGGGAAAGCGCAGCAGCCATTTGCGCGTCCAGCCATCGCTGGATCGCGCTTCAGTCACCACCGTGATGCGCCCCAGTGCGAATCGTTCGCTGAGTTTGGTCCGTAGCGCTTTGGGCAGGTCGGTCATCTCGTCGATGCTGCCGGCCAGGCGCTGATACATCCACTGCCAGATCTGTTTGGCGCGGAACGCCGGCTCACCCAGCTCGGTCAATTGTGCGCCGAGTTGCTCAAAGGTGAGGTCATAGAGTGAGAGTTGGGTTGTGCCGATCATGAGGTCGTGCAAACGTTGCAGGGTGGCTTTCTCGCCATCGAATCCACTTGTAATCAGGGTTCGACAAAGGCCACGATTATCCTGCCACCTTGATCCGGTTTGCCGCCTCGGCGATGATGTCGTCGATCTTCACGCCCTCGGCTTGCCCCTCGAAGTTGAGAAGGATGCGATGTCGCAACGCCGCCGGCGCCAAGGCCTTCAGGTCGTCAATGGCCACGTTGAATCGCCCGTTCAAGAGCGCCAGCGCCCGCCCGCCGAGCAGCAGCGATTGTGCGCCACGCGGGCTTGCGCCGTAGCGCACATATTTCTTCACGGCGTCAGTTGCGCCTTCGCCGTCGGGGTGGGTGGCGCTGATCAGCGCGGCGGCAAATTTGATGACGTGCGTCGCCGCCGGCACCTGCCGCGCAAACTGCCCCAACGCCACCAGCGAGTTGCCGTCTGTCACCTTGCTCGCGCGCGATGCCTTCTGGCCGGTTGTCGCCTCAACGATCTCTGCCAATTCTTCGGTCTTTGGGAAGGCGACATTCAACTTGAACATGAAGCGGTCGAGTTGCGCTTCGGGCAAAGGATACGTGCCTTCCATCTCAATTGGGTTCTGCGTGGCCAGCACGAAGAACGGCTTGCTCGTGGCGTAAGTTCGCCCCAGCACGCTGACTGTGCGCTCCTGCATCGCCTCAAGCAACGCGCTTTGGGTCTTTGGCGTGGCGCGATTGATCTCGTCGGCCAGCACCAGGTTGGCGAAGATGGGGCCGGCTTGAAAGCGAAAGGCGCGCTTGCCGCTCTCCTGCTCTTCGAGGATATCGGTGCCGACGATGTCCGCCGGCATCAGGTCGGGCGTGAACTGAATGCGCGCGAAGCGCAGATCGAGTGTGTCGGCAAACGCGCGCACCAGGCTGGTTTTGCCCAAGCCCGGCACGCCTTCCAATAACACGTGGCTGCCGCTGATGATGGCGATCAACGTGTGGCGAATGATGTCATGCTGGCCGATGATGACGTTGGAGACTTGCTTCTCGATGCGCTGTGCAATTTCGGTGAATTTCTCCGGCGTCACTTGAGCCGTCGCAGGCGAGGCCTGTGCAACCTGTGTCATGTGTGCGATTATAGGATTGGGGATGAGGGTTTGATGAGGGCGCGATTGGGCGGGGAAGTGAGGGTGAGAAGCTGAGGAGGGTTTCTCTGTGTTTGCCGCTCAGCACTTAAAAATCTGGACTCTGCGCTAGGGAACGCGAATGACAGCGAAGATATGGTTGCCGAATGGCTGGCCGGCAGGATCCTTCAATCGCCACGTGCTGGTATAGACGCCGGCTTGCGAGGGTGCGGTCAACTCCACGCTGATATCGGCATTGGCATTGCTTGGTGTGGGGCGCACCGGCGCGCTGCCGGCGTCGCTCATCGGCGTGTCGCCCACGAATGCAACCGTGTAACCCTCGCCCCAATCACAACTGCTGGTGTTCTTCATGCGCCAGGTCTTGGTGAATTTACTGCCGGCGCGAATGGCGGTGCCATCCGGCACAGTCACATCCTGCAAAAACGTCGCAGCCAGCACGCAGCCATTCTCGCCGGTCACCTGCGCCGGCGCAACAGGCGCTTCTGCTGCTGATGGCGCTGTCTCCGGTGGGGGCATCGGCGTCGGCTCCTGCCCAATCATCACCGTGATGGCAAATGGCTCGCTGCTGTTGCCGGCGCTATCGATGGCGACCACCTGCAACTCGCTGCGCCCCTGCGCCGGCGGCAGATAGGTGATGCGCGTGGAAAACGTCGTTGATGCTTCGGGGTTCACCTGCGTGGCGACGACCGCGCCGTTCACGCTGACTTCGACGCGGTTGACGCCGGCGCTGGCAGCTGCGGCGATGGTCAGGTTCACCGGCTCACCTGGGTCATACTGCGCGCCTTGTGGCGGCGTGACGATGGTGACGATGGGCTTGACCGTTTTGGCCGGCTGGCCGGCGCACGCGCTCAACAGCAGCAGCGCAGTCATCCATTGCAACAAGAGGCGCCTGATGAACACCATTCAATTATAGAGTTGCGATGAATGATTTATCGGCATGAATTGTGCAATTGCCATGCGATTGGTGTGTGTGCGTGCCACACTGTTGATCAAGTCTTCACGATCTCTGTGTGATTGTCCGTGTGATGCGGTTAAAATTCCACATCCATGCAGCATACCGTTCAATCGGCCACGGGAGAAATTTCCGTCGATGAGCCGCTCGATGTGCCAGGCCGATTCGTCGATTCACGCCGGCAACTGACACAACTGCAATCCGTCATTCGTTTTGCCTCTCTGGCGACTTCGGTTCTCGTCGTTGCGCTGCCGATCTACTCCAGCAATTTCAACGCTTCGGGATTGGAGAAGGGGCTGCTCTTCGCCATCCCTGCCTTCATGACGGCCGTCGCCCGTCCGATCATTGGCAAGGGCATCGACCGCTTTGGCCGCAAACCCTTCCTTGTGCTTGGAACCGGCATCATGGCAATTGCCATGATGCTGTTCATGCTGGCGCGCGAGTTCGACACCAGCCTCTTCGGCATGCCCATCCAACTGAATGCGACGTGGGCAGTGACCATGCTGTTTATCGCGCGCAGCATCCAGGGCTTTGCCATCGGCACCATGCTGCTGTCGTCCTATGCCATCACTGCCGATCTGGCAAGGCAGGCCGGCCGTGGATCCAGCTTTGGCTATACCGAAGAGGCGCAATATCGCGGCGGTCTCTACGGTGGTCTGCTCGCCATACCGGTGCTGATCTTCTTTGGCTTCAATCCAAATGGCGAACTACGCATCAACGAGTCGGTATGGACGATCATCTTCATGTTCTATGCCGTTGGCGCGGTCATCGCATTTATTCTGGCGATTCGGCGCATCCCCGATACGCGTCACCTGGCCATTAGCGAAGCCAAAGTGGAGGAGCAACCGCAGCGCATCAACCCGCAACTGTATGTGTTGATGTCGATTGTGATGCTGACCACTGCATCGTCGTATGGCCTTGCGCCGTTCATCCTGACCTATATTCAAGACCACCTCACGCAAAACCTGATCTTCATCGGCATGGCCTATATTCCGGCGGCATTGATCTGGGCATACTTGCCGTCAAAGCTCGGTGCGGTGGCCGATCGCGTGGGGCGCAAACCGCCAATGATCACCGGCCTGTTGATGAGCGGCCTGTTCTCACTGACAATTCCATTCTTGTCGATGATGTTTCCGCACAACACGCTGGCAATCATCGCGCTGGCGACCTTTGCCACTGTGGAGGCGATGTGCTATGCGGCTGCGGTGCCAGCGGAGCAGGCGCTGGTGGCAGACATGATTGGCGGCAAGCAGCGCGGCATCGGCTTTGGCCTCTACACGCTGGCGCAATCGATGGGGCAGGTGTTTGGCCCGCTGCTGATGGGCATCTTGTATGACTGGGACCGCTCTGGCCCGTTCCTTGCCAACGCAGTCATCCTGGTGCTGGGCAGCTTTCTCGTGCTGACCTTCCTGCGCGACCCGCGTGCGAAGAGGCCGGCGCTGTAAATCATGGCCACCGTTGGTTATTGCTACGACCCAATCTTCCTTGAACATGATTCGCCTGGCCACCCTGAAAATGCCGAACGGCTGAAGGCGATCATGGCGTTGTTGCGAAGGCGCAATGCGCTGGCCGACACGCCGGCAATTCCATTTGCGCCGGCCACCTTTGAAGCGCTTGCCCATATCCACACGCCGGCCTATCTCTCCAGGCTCTATGCGGTGTGCGAACGCGGCGGCGGCGCGCTTAACCCTGACACTTACGCTACTCCGCGCACGTTTGACGCGGCCTCGATGGCGGTGGGCGCGAGCATGGCCGCAGTGGATGCCGTGATGCGCGGCGAGGTTGATCGCGCGTTTGCACTGGTGCGTCCGCCAGGCCATCATGCCTTTGCCGATCATGGCGAGGGTTTCTGCCTGTTCAACAATGTGGCCTTTGCGGCACGGCACGCGCTGAACGATTTGACCGATGCCGACATGGGCTGGTCGCCGGCGGCGGCACGCAACCAGCGCAACGCCAGACCGGAGCGCGCGCTCATCGTCGATTTCGATGTGCATCACGGCAATGGCACACAGGCGATCTTCTATGATGACCCGCGCGTGATGTATTTCAGCGTGCATGAGTTTGCGTGGCCGATGTACCCCGGCACTGGCCGAGCCGACGAGCGCGGCCGGCATGAGGCGCGCGGCAGCACGCTGAATGTGCCACTGCCGTCTGGCGCTGGCGACTTTGCCTATGCCCGCGTGTTCGATGAGATTCTCGTGCCGGCGGCGCGGCGATTCCGCCCAAACCTGATTTTGGTGAGCGCCGGCTATGACGCACATTGGATCGACCCGCTGGCGCACATGAATGTGACGCTGACCGGCTTTGTGCGCATGATGAAGGTGTTGTGCGATCTGAGCAACGCGCTGTGCGATGGCAGGCTGGTGACCATCCTTGAGGGCGGCTACGATTTGTCGGCGCTCTCCTTTGGCGTGCTGAATACCTTGCGCGTGATGCAGGACAGGCTGGGTGACGTGGAAGACCCGCTGGGGCCGGCGGAGGAGCGTGAGACGCCGGTGGACGATCTGATCGACACGATCATCGAGATGAACGCATTGCGCTGATGCTGATTCGTTCGACGCGCAAAACAAACACGCCCCTTCAAGGGCGTGTTTGTTTTGTGTGTTCGCGCCTGTGCCGGCGGCATGGAGGTTGTCGTCAGGCGCGAAAGCTGTGCGCGCAGCCACTATGGGCCGACGTGTAGATGCCTTCGAGCATCTCGGTCAGGTTGCGGCCGTCCTCTACCGTGATGCTCATTGGCGTGCCGTGCAGGATGGCGCTGATCCACTGATCCATCGGCATGGGCAGCGC
>JBDHWI010000014.1:0-44765 GCA_039810125.1 Thermoflexales bacterium
TGCCGGCGCATATAATCACGTCCACCAGCATTTATCGGCTATTCGTCGCGCAGCCGTCGCACATGCGGTCAGCAAAAACATCGATGTCCCCGCAAACTGAGAAGACCGTGATGCAGAAGACGCTTGTGCAGCCCAGACAGCACTCCCCTTTCCTGCGTCAACATTATCAGGAGATCGTGACGATCTCACTGCTGGCGGTGGACGTCTTTAGCATCGTCGTCAGCTTCTACCTGGCCTATCGACTGCGACTGTGGATTCCTTTTCCCGAGCCGGCGCAGGGCGTGCCGAATTTCACAGAATTCCTGCCGCTGCTGGCGGTGCAGGTTGTCGCCATCATCACGGCCTTCTTCTTTTCACGGATGTATCACCGCCGGCGCGTGCGTTACGGCTCCGACGATCTGGCCGCCATCTTCTCTGCTGTGTCCATCGGCACATTAGCCAGCCTTGCGTTTGCCATCTTCTGGCGCGACCCGCGCTTCAACGTGACCGACGCGCCGCGCGTGATGATCGTCTATGCCTGGGTGCTGACCATCGTGATCGACATGGCGATGCGCGGCTTGCAGGCGCGCATTCAGCGCGGCTTGCAAGTGCGCGGGGTGGGGCGCACGCGCGTGGTGGTGGTCGGTTCCGGCGAGCCGGCGGCTACGGTGCTGCAACGCCTGACACAGACGCCGCGCCTCGGCTATGACGTGGTCGGACTTGTGCCGTTCGACGGTCAGCGTCCGTGGTACGACGCGCGCGTGCTGGGCAATGTCGATGACCTCTCGGCGCTGATCGATCGTGAGGGCATCAGCGAGGTCATCATCGCGCTGCCCAACGCCAGCAGCGTAGATATGCTGCGGGTGATCTCACAGTGCGACCGCAGCACGATCAACATCAAAGTCCTGCCAGACCAGTTCCAGATCATGGCCGGCCAGATGAGCGTGAGCGAGTTGAGCGGCCTGCCGCTGCTGAACATGCGCGATGTGTCGCTGCGCGGCTGGAAGCTGACATTGAAGCGCGGTGTTGATCTGTTCGGCAGCGCCATCGGCCTGGTGCTGCTCGCGCCATTTCTGTTTCTGATCGCCATCGCGGTAAAGCTGGATTCAGCCGGGCCGGCGCTGTTCTCGCAGGAGCGCATGGGGCTGGATGGCAAGCGCTTCTTCGTGATCAAGTTTCGCACGATGAAGATCGATGCCGAGCAGAGCGGGCCGGGCTGGACGACAAAGGATGACCCGCGCAAAACGCGGCTGGGTGGCTTTTTGCGCCGCACCAACGCCGATGAGTTGCCGCAGTTGATCAATGTGCTGCTGGGCGACATGAGCCTGGTCGGCCCGAGGCCGGAGCGGCCGGTCTATGTGGAAGAGTTTCGCAAGAGCATCCCGCGCTACATGGAGCGCCACCGCGAGAAGGCCGGCATGACCGGCTGGGCGCAGGTGAATGGCCTGCGCGGTGACACCTCGATTGAGGAGCGCACCAAATACGACCTGTGGTACATCGAGAACTGGTCGGTGTGGCTCGACCTCAAGATCATCCTGCTCACGGTGTGGCAGGCCATCGGTGGCAGCAGCGAGAACGCGTATTGAACAAGCGGTTTTACAGGAAACGGCGGAGCGCTTCAGACGCTCCGCCGTTTTTGCTGAATTACCGCTCCTGCGCGATTTCGATCTTGCTGACCAGACCCTTCGGTTCGCCGCCAAGCGGTTGGCCGGCCTGCAGGTCGCTCGGTTGCCAGCGCCCCGCCGCTTTGCTGTCGTCGTAGCGCAGCGCCTTGTGATCGCGCGTCGCCTCGCGCAGCGTGTCGATGTATTGCTCACCGAAGAGCGGCGCGGTGTAGCCCAATTGCCGGCGCGCCTTCTCGCACAAGTGCGGGATGAACGGCGAGAACAGCACGGTCAATGAGTCGATCACCTTTGCCGCGACGAAAAGTTGCGTGCCGGCGCGCGCCTTGTCGACCTTGATCGTCTTCCATGGCGCTTCGAAGTCGAGGTACTGGTTTGTCGCCGACGCCAGTTCGATCACCTCGTTCAACGCGTCGCGCAGCCTCACCGCGTTCAGCTTGTCACCGACTGTCTCGAATGCTGCCTCGGCCTTCGCGATCAGCGCCTTGTCGGCTTCCGTCAGCTCGCCGGGCTGCGGGATTCTGCCCTCGAAATTCTTCCAGATTTGCGAGAGCGTGCGTTGGATCAAATTGCCCCACTTCGCCAGCAACTCGCTGTTGTTGCGCTGCGCAAAGTCGCCCCAGTTCCAGTCGGCGTCCTTGTTCTCCGGCAGCACCGTGCTGAGGTAGAAGCGCAGCGCATCCGGCCCGTATTTCTCGGTCAGGTCGATTGCGTCCACGCTCACGCCGAGGCTCTTGCTGAACTTCTGCCCGCCGAGGTTCAGATATTGGTTCGCCGGCACGTCATAGGGCAGGTTGAATTTCCGCTCCCCCTTCTCGGCGAGAGAGGGGCTGAGGGCGCCATCGCCATCCCACGGCTGCCCAAGATCCTCCATGCCGAGCAAGACGCTTTGCCACAGCACGGTGTGGAAGAGGATGTTGTCTTTGCCGATGAAGTTGTAGATCTTGACATTGTCGCCATACCAGAAATCCTTCCACGCATCCGGCTGGCCGGTGATCTTTGCCCACTCCACGGTGGCGCTCAGATAGCCAAGCAGCGCCTCGTACCACACGTAGATGCACTTGCCTGCGCTGTTCTCTACTGGGATGGGGATGCCCCATGTCAGATCACGGGTGAAGGCGCGCGGCTCCATCTCGCGGGCATAGCTGCGGCTGAACTCCAGCACGGTGTTGCGCCAGTAACTATCCTTGTCAGCGAGGTAGTTCAACACCGGTTCGCGCAGCGCCGGCAGATCGAAGAAGTAATGCTCGCTCTCCTTCACGATCAACGTGTCTTCGGGATGATTGCGGCTGCGCGGGTTGATGAGCTGTGTGCCATCCAGCAGCGTGCCGCAGTTGTCGCACTGGTCGCCGCGCGCCTTGTCGTAGCCGCACACCGGGCAGGTGCCTTCCACCAGCCGATCCGGCAGGAACTTGCCCTCGCGCTCGCTGTAAAGCTGCTTCTGTTTTGCCTGATACAGGTATTCATTCTTCAGCAACTTGCGGAACATCTGCTGCGCAATGGCGTGGTGATTCTCGGTGTCGGTGTGGGTGAAGAGGTCGTAGCTGATGCCAAGCTGCAACTGCGTGTCGAGGAAGCGCTGGTGGAAATGCTCGAACACCTCGCGCGGCGTCTTGCCTTCCTTGTCGGCGCGCACGACGATGGGGGTGCCGTGGCTGTCG
This sequence comes from Thermoflexales bacterium, assembly GCA_039810125.1. Taxonomy (GTDB): domain Bacteria; phylum Chloroflexota; class Anaerolineae; order J036; family Brachytrichaceae; genus JBDHWI01. The sequence continues at coordinate 3,263 of JBDHWI010000014.1, forward strand.
CTGCCGCTGACGACGGCGACGCGATTGCCTTTCAAGCGCTGATAGCGCGCGAAGATGTCCGCTGGCAGGTAGCAGCCGGCGATATGTCCCACGTGCAGGTCGCCGTTGGCATATGGCCAGGCGAGACAGACAAGAATGTTTTCAGGTGTCATGATTGTCTTCTTTCAGCGCGTTTTGCGCGCCGGAATGATATCGGTTTTATCCAAATGTGCAGCGATTCTTCGCGCTGCTTCATCCAGCGCAGCCCGTTGCATGCGCTGAAAGTGTCGCTCGTCATACTTGAAGCCGAAGCCGTCATGTGTGAAACGCGGATATACATGCAGGTGCGCATGCATTACTTCCTGGCCGGCGGCTTCTCCATCAGCCAGAAACAGATTGACGCCCTCACAGGGATAGCCGGATTTGCGAATAGCCGCCGCAATGTGCTTCGCGACAACCATCATGTGCGCGGCGGTTGCGTCATCCAAATCCGATAGAGACACCGCCGGCTTCACTGGCACAACCAGCGCGTGGCCGGCGTTTACCGGTTGGATGTCCATGAATGCCGCCACAAGCTCATCCCGATAAATAAATGATGCCTCTGCCTCACCCGCCAGAATCCTTGTGAAGATTGAATCCATTGCAAAACCTCTTTGTTGCGATGTGCGCAACCATGACTGTGCTCGTTGCTGTTGCCACGAAAACAAAAAAAACCGCCCGGCGCGAACGCGGGCGGTTGAAAGTCAAAGGTCGGCTCAACGGCGATTGAACGCTGCAATGCTGAGTCAGCCCGCGCGGTGGATCACGCCGGGCATGCGCATCGAGATGCGAGTGAAGTTCAAGTTGCTGTTCGCCACAGTGCCAGCAATGATAACGAATCGCATGATAAAATCAAGGTGTTCATTGCAACGAGGTGTAGCGCAGCCTGGTAGCGCACTTGCATGGGGTGCAAGGGGCCCCGAGTTCAAATCTCGGCACCTCGACCAAGCCAAACCTCGCAGGTCTTCAAGGCCTGCGAGGTCTTTTTCAGCCTATCTCAAACGTTTGGCCGCGCGCCGGCATCTCCACCCGCCGCGCGCCCATGTCGCGAAATCCATCGGCCAGCGCCTTCATCGAATCGATTTCGCCATGCACCAGAAAGATGGCGCGCAGGCTCTTCAGCTGCGGCTTCACCCAGCTCAACAGGTCGTTGCGGTCGGCGTGGCAACTGAAGGATTCGATCTGGCGCACTTCGGCGCGCACGGTGAATTCATCGCCCAGGATCTTCACGTAGCGCTGATGATTGACGATGCGGTTGCCCAGCGTATCCGGCGCCTGGAAGCTGACGAACAGGATCAGGTTCCTGGGGTCCTCGATGGTGTGGCGCAGGTGATGCAGCACGCGACCGTTCTCGGCCATGCCGCTGGCGCTGATGATGACCGCCGGCCCCTGCAAGTCATTCAGCGCCTTCGATTCCTCGACGCTGTGAATGTACTTCAGGCGCCGGAAGCCGAAGGCGTTGCCGTCGGGGTCGTCGCGCATGATCTGACGCGTCTCATCATCGTAGCACTCTGGGTGCGTGCGAAATGCCTCGGTCACGTTCACCGCCAGCGGGCTGTCGACGAACACCGGCACATCCGGCAACACGCCGGCGTTCATCGCCCCGTTCAGCCGGTATACGATGTCCTGCGTGCGTCCCACCGCGAAGGACGGAATGACCACCTTGCCGCCGCGCTTGTATGCGGCGCCAATCGCGTCGAGCAGATCTGGTGTGGCCTCCTGAATCGGCTTGTGCAGGCGGTCGCCGTAGGTGCTTTCGATGATGAGGTAGTCGGCCTCTGGCATGGGCGCGGGGTTGCGCAAAATGGGCAGGCCGGCGCGCCCGAGGTCGCCGCTGAAGCACAGCCGCACCTGCTTGTCGCCTTCGCGCAACTCGATCAGCTCATGTGTGCTGCCAAGCATGTGGCCGGCGTCGCTGAATGTCACGCGGACGTTTGGCGTCACTGAAATGGGCCGGCCATACTCATGGCTGGTGAATTGCCCAATGGCAAGCGCGGCATCATCCATCGTGTAGATTGGCTGAACGGGATGCGGGTTTTTGTGGTGGCGGTTCAGGAACGCCGCGTCTTCCTCCTGAATCTTGCCGCTATCGCGCAGCATCACCGCGCACAGATCGCGCGTGGCATCGGTGCAGTGGATGTCGCCGGCGTAGCCGCTCTTCACCAGGTTGGGGATGTTGCCGGAGTGGTCGATGTGACCGTGCGAGAGGATCATCGCGTTGATGCGGGTTGCATCGAAGGGCAGGATTTGGTTGATGGCGTAAGCGTTGGCGCGCTTGCCTTGATACAGCCCGCAGTCGAGCAGGATTTGCTCGCCGGCGGTTTCGACAAGATGCTGTGAGCCTGTGACGGTGCGGGCTGCGCCCCAGAAGGTAATGTGCATGAGTGCGATGAGTATAATCTTCGCGTGCAATCGCGAATGGAGGCGATTCAGGCATGATCGAAGTCAAGATCGAGAGCATTCGCGTCAGCTTGATGAGCCCGAATCAGGTGGTGATTCTGAGGGAGGTGGAAGGTGAGCGCCGGCTGCCCATCTTCATCGGCAAAAGCGAGGGCGATGCCATCACCTTCAAGCTGAACGAGGACATCGCGCCGCGTCCGCTCACGCACGACCTCGCTGTCGACATCATGGCTGAACTCGGCGTGCAACTCAAGCATGTCGTCATTCACGAATTGCGCCGGCAGCACTTTTTTGCGGCCATCATCTACAACGTCAATAACGTCGAAATGCGGCTGGATGCGCGCCCGAGCGACGCGATGGCGCTGGCAGTGCGGGTGAACTGCCCGATCTATGTCGAAGAGGCGGTGATGGACGAAGCCGGCGTGATCCCATCGCAGGAGCATGATGCACAGCGCGACCTCGGCGCATTCGACGATTTCATCAGCTCGCTCGATCTGGGCGACTTGAACGATTCCGATCAAGATGAGACATTGCGATAGGAGGCATGCGCGATGGTTGAAGTGAAGGTGGATGCCGTTCGAGTGAATCTGATGGGTTCGCATCGCGTGGTCGTGCTAAAAGACCTCGACTCCAATCGCTATCTCCCCATCTGGATTGGCCAGCCCGAAGCCGACGCGATCACCATTCATCTCACTGGCTCACGGGTGGTCAGGCCGCTTACGCATGACTTGATCGTCAACATCATCCGCGACATGGGCGCGGAGGTGCGCCACGTGCTGGTGAGTGAACTGCGCGACGACACTTTCTATGCCCGCATCATCATCGTCAACCGAGAGGGCAAAGAGGTCAGCATTGACGCGCGCCCCAGCGACGCCGTCGCCATTGCAGTGCGCGTGAGTTGCTCTATCTTCGTCGAGGATGACATCATGGCGCAGCATGGTCAGGAGCCGGAGGAGGAAGGGGCGACCGTGGCCGATGACGACCTGGGCGCGTTCAAGGATTTCCTCGGCACGCTGGACACAGATGATCTGGATAAAACGTAATCCGGTTGTCTGTCAGGTGTATTGCGCCTTGCTCGCCGGCGCAACGCCTGTGTTGGGTCTACACTGACAGGAGAATCCTGTCAGTTTTGTTGCCGGCGCCGCTCTGTCACACTGCTCAATTCGGCACAACGGTCTTGGCTTGTGTTGTTTTTGCCTATGGAGTGGATACTTGCGATTCACGCGATCTGTCTGGTGCTGCTGGCAGCCTATGCATTGCATCAGGCCATTCTGCTCATCCTCTTTCTTGCCCGCCGGCGCCCACCGCCCTCACCGCACAGCGAATCACCCGCCGAAGCACTGCTCCCTGTCGTCACCATTCAAATCCCCATCTTCAATGAGCGCAGCGTGGCCGAGCGCGTTATCGCCGCCGCTGCCGCACAGGATTATCCGCGCGACCGCTTCTGCATTCAGGTGCTGGATGACTCGACCGACGACACCATGATGGTGGTGCGCAATGCTGTGGAGACGGCGCGCAAGGCGGGTGTCGCCATCGAACTGCTACATCGCACCGACCGCGCAGGCTTCAAGGCCGGCGCCATGAACGAGGGGCTGCAACGCACCACCGCCGACCTCATCGCCATCTTTGACGCCGACTTCATCCCTGCGCCGAACTTCCTCACCCGCGTCATCTGCCAGCACCGCGCCTTCGACAGCCCATGCGTCGGCTTTGCGCAGACGCGCTGGGATTACCTGAACCGCGATGACAGCGCCATCACCCGCGCGCAGGCGATCACGCTGGACATGCATTTTGTGATCGAGCAGCCGGCGCGCTGCAATCATGGCCTCTTGATGAACTTCAATGGCTCCGGCGGCATCTGGCGGCGCGCGTGCATCGATGACGCCGGCGGCTGGGAGGCCGACACGATGACCGAAGACCTCGACCTGAGCTACCGCGCCGAACTGCGTGGTTGGCGCGGGGTGTACCTCGGCGATGAGGGCGCGCCTGGCGAGTTGCCTGACGATATCGTGGCCTACAAGCGCCAGCAGGCGCGCTGGGCGCGCGGCACCTTGCAAACTGTGTGCAAGCTGATGCCGGCGATTGCCCGCTCGCCCCTGCCGCTGCATACCAAGCTGGCTGCATGGATGCACCTGAGCGGCTACTTCGTGCATCCGCTCATTCTGGGCATCACGCTGACGATGCCGGTGCTGCTGTTGCGCACCTGGTTGCTGCCGGGCAGTCAGCCGCTGCCGGTATGGGTGAATGCGGCCAGCGTGCTGACGGCCGCGCCGCTGCTCTCGATGTTCGTTGCGCATCAGGCGCGTGGTCGCTCGCTCTGCGCATTTCTGCGAGACATGCCGATTGCGCTGATGATCGGGGTGGGGTTGTCATTCTCCAACAGCATGGCAATGCTGCGAGCGCTGGTGACGCGGCAGAAGGGCGGCGAATGGATTCCCACGCCGAAGGGCATGGTGAAAGCCGCCGGCGCGCCGAGCGCTAGAAGGCGCAAGACAGACTGGACGATGTGGATCGAACTGGGGCTGGCGATCTACGCCATCATTGCGTTGCTCATCATCGTGCGGTTCGGGCTATGGCCGGCGGTGCTGCCGCTGTTGCTGTATGTCGCCGGCTTCGGTGGCTTGTGGCTGAGCCAGATGGTCGAGGCGTTCGACACGCGAGCGTAAATCACAGAACACTCCTTCACTTTTCTTCTCTCTTTTGCGCAAGCGCGCCGGCTATGCTACAAACACGCTGTCTGCTCTCGCAAGGAGGTGACGCTGCGCAACCATTCCGATTAAACGCGCCATCAAAACTCGGCTGCATTGCAGTTTCATCATGTCCGCTTGTGTGATTGCCACAATGGATTCAACCAAAAAGGTTTGAACGCACTGAGGTACCAACCCATGAAACGGAACAAGATCTCCCGCAGACAATTGTTGCGCCTGTCGACATTGGCCGGCGCCGGCGCTGTGATCGCCGCGTGCGCGCCGGCCCCGGTTGCGCCTGCTGCCACCAGCGCGCCGGCGGCAGCCACTGAGGCGCCGGCTGCTACGGAAGCGCCAGCCGCCACCGAGGCGCCAGCAGCGACGGAAGCGCCTGCGGCTACAGAAGCGCCGGCCGCCACCGAAGCACCCACGCTTGGATCGACCAACCTGCCTGAAGTTGCGCGCGAGAGCACGCTCATTCACGGCTGGACGCTCGATAGTGTTGGCTTGTCCAACCCGTGGACGCCGGGTTACACCCATCAGGCCGGCAACTGCCTGCTATGGGAGCCGCTGTTCTACTATGCCGTGTTTGGCAGCAAAGAATATCCATGGCTGGCTGAGAGCGGTGAATACAACGCAGACTACTCTGAGTTGACGATCAAACTGCGCAAGGAGGCTGCGTGGAGTGACGGCACGCCGGTCACCTCGAAGGACGTGCTATTTACTTTCAACAGCCAGTTGAACAACGACAAGCTCAACTATCACGCCGAATTCGCCAAGTTTGTGCAAGAGGTGAAGGCGAGCGATGACCACACGGTGGTTGTCACGTTCAATCAGCCGGCGCCGCGCTTCAAGTTCGAGGTGTTGAGCCTGAAATATGACACCGGCATCCCGATCGTGCCGGAGCATGTGCTGAGTAAGGAGGCCGACGTCAACGCCTTCCAAGGCGGCATCGACATGGCCCACAGCGGCCCGTACAGCATCGTGAGTTGGACGCAGGCGCAGAAGATCTATGACCTGCGCGAGGACTGGTGGGCGGTGAAGGCCGGCATCACGCCCATGCCGGATGTCAAGCGCCAGATCTACGTCGGCATCGGCGGCATCGTTGGCAGCAACATGGAGTCGGTGGCACAGCGCACCGTGAACAACTCCTTTGATGATGCGCTCGGTTTCCCTGTCGCGCTGATCAAAAGCACATTGGAGCAGAACCCGAAGATCACCACGCACAGCGGCAACAAGCCGCCCTACGGTTATCTGGACTGGTGGCCGAATGCGCTGTGGCTAAACCATGAGATTGAGCCATTCAAGGATGTGCGGGTGCGTCGCGCGGTCAGCTATGCCGTAAACCGGCCGCAGTTGGACGAGGTGGTGTATGACGGTGCAAAGATTGGCACAGCCTACCCCTTCCCGCTCTATCCGGGGTTGGTCAAGTTTGTCGAGACGCCGGAGATCAAGGCGCTGGAGGAGAAATACGAGCCGGCGGCGTTCAGCATCGAGAAGTCGGATGCGCTGATGACGGAGGCCGGCTTCGCCAAGAACGGTGATGGCTTGTGGGAGAAGGATGGCAAGACCGTGCCTTGCACCATCAATGGCTTCGAGGGCATTCATGGCGACGTGCTGCCCGTGGTGATCGAGCAACTGAGGCAGGCCGGCTTCGATGCTGCGATCAACTTTGGCCCAGATGCCTACCAGAACATGGCCGATGGCAAGCCCGGCCTGTACATGTTTGGGCATGGCGCCAGCCTGATCGACCCGTATGCCGTGCTGTTTCTGTTTACCAAGAAGCCCATCAGCGGCACCGCCGGCTCGAACAACTTCAGCCGCTACAACAACCCGGAGTATGACAAGATCGTCGAGCAGATGGGGCCGTTGCCGGCGGACGATCCCAAGTTCTTCGAATTGGCCGTGCAGGCGATGGAGTGGTACTGGAAGGATGTGATCAACATTCCGCTGGTGCAATTCCTGCACCGCATCCCGTATAACCAGACCTACTGGACGAACTGGCCGACGGAAGCCAGCCCAGCCAATGGCTTCAATGGCGCGTTCTGGCACCACACTGGCCTGGTCGTCACGGTCAATCTGAAGAAAGCCTGACGCCCTTGTCGAAAAAGAGGGCAGGGGCATTCGCACTGTTGAAGGTTGCAGGCGCAAGAGCCATGTTGTTTGCTTATTACTCGCGCCTGTGATAAAAACTTGAATTTGGAGTGTGAGCATGCACATCGAACGGGATCGCCGACCCGATCCAAGATTGTGTTTAAGGCAATTTTCAGCGCCTGCTCCAACCAATATGTACAGTTTCGTTTAATGTGATCGATTTAGGAGGAAGTTCTAACAATGAACCGGAACAAAATGACCCGCCGGCAATTGCTGCGCATCTCCGCGCTTGCCGGCACTGGCGCGTTGATCGCTGCCTGCGCTGCGCCGGCATCCCCGCAAGCGCCAGCTGCAACTGAAGCGCCAGGAGCTGCAACCGAAGCCCCCGCCGCGACAGAGGCGCCGGCAGCTGCGACCGCAGAACCCACTGCTGAGTCGCTTGGCACAACCGATTTGCCTAAAGTGGACCGCAACAAGACGGTTGTGTTGGGCTGGAGCTTGGACTCCGTTGGCGTCTCCAACCCATGGGCCACGGGCTATACCCACCAGGCCGGCAACGCCATGATGTGGGAACCGCTGTTCTACTTCGCCATCTTTGCCGACAAGGAAGTTCCCTGGCTGGCCGAGAGTGGTGAATACAACGCGGATTTCACTGAGCTCACCGTCAAGCTGCGCAAGGAGGCGATGTGGAGCGACGGCACGCCAGTCACGGCGAAGGACGTGGTCTTCACCGCCGAAGGTCAGATGAAGAATGAGAGGCTTCAGTATCACAGCCAGTTCAAGGAATTCGTGAAGGAAGTGAAGGCGACGGACGATCAGACGGTCGTGTTCACCTTCGTCAGGCCGGCGCCGCGCTTCAAGTTCGAAGTGCTCAGCCTGAAGTTCGACACCGGCATTCCGATCGTGCCGGCACACGTGCTGGAGAAAGAGGCTGATATCTACGCCTTCAAGGGCGGCATCGAAATGGCGCATAGCGGCCCCTACAAGATTGTGAGTTGGACGCCGGCGCAGAAGATCTACGATCTGCGCGAGGATTGGTGGGCAGCCAAGGCCGGCATCTCGCCAGTGCCAGAGGCCAAGCGCCTCGTCTTTGTCGGCATCGGCGGCCAGGTTGGCAGCAACATGGAATCGGTGGCGCAGCGCGTTGTGAACAACGAGATGGACGTCTCGCTCGACATGCGCAACGCGCTGATCAAGAGCACGCTGGAGCAAAACCCCAAGGTCACTTCGCACACTGGCAATGAGCCGCCGCACGGCTATCTGGACTGGTGGCCGAACTCGCTGTGGGTGAACCACGAGATTGAGCCGTTCAACGATCCCAACGTCCGCCGCGCCATCAGCATGACGGTCAATCGCGACCAGATCGACGAGGTGGTGTATGAAGGGGCGAAGATCGCCAACATCTATCCCTTCCCGCTCTACCCTGGCTTGCAGGCATTCGCCGATTCTGCCGGCGTGAAGGCGCTGGAAGAGAAGTACCAGCCGCGCAAGTACGACCTGGATGAAGCAGCCAAGCTGTTTGAGGCGGCCGGCTTCGCGAAGAACGCCGATGGCCTGTGGGAGAAGGATGGCAAGACCATCCCTGGCACGATCAACGGCTTCGAGGGCATTCACGGCGACATCGTGCCGGTGCTGGTGGAGCAGTTGAAGATGGGCGGCATTGACGCCGCGATCAACTTCGGGCCAGACAGCTATCAGAACATGGCAGATGGCAAACCCGGCTTTTACATGTTCGGCCACGGCGCCAGCCTGAAGGACCCCTATGCGGTGTTCTTCCTGTTCACCCAGAAACCAACCGGCGCCACCGCCGGCTCAAACAACTTCAGCCGCTACAACAGCCCTGAGTTCGACAAGATCGTCGAGCAGATGGGGCCGCTGCCGGCGGAGGACCCGAAGTTCCAGGAGTTGGCTGTGCAGGCGATGGAGTTCTACTGGAAGGATACGATCGACATCCCGATCATCCAGTGGCTGCACCGCATTCCCTACAACCAGACCTACTGGACGAACTGGCCGACCAAGGCGAATCTTGGGCCAGGCGTAAACGGCGCATTCTGGGCGCACACCGGCATGCTCGTCATCACTAACCTGAAGGCGACCAACGCGTAGCCCGCGCGCTGTTCGGCCGAGAAAGATCAGGTAGCATGAATGGACGTCTGGAGAAATTCCCTTCTTCAGGCGTCCATTTGCTATAAGCCCCAACCCGAACCGATGATTGAAGCAAAGGAGCGAAATCAACGATGAAGCAAACGAAAATCACCCGCCGACAGTTGCTGCGCTTGTCGGCACTGGCCGGCACTGGCGCTGTGATTGCAGCCTGCGGCGCACCCGCTGCCACGCCTGCCCCGGCTGCCACAGAGGCGCCGGCGGCTGCAACGGAAGCCCCTGCCGCGACGGAAGCGCCGGCGGCTGCGACGGAAGCCCCTGCCGCGACAGAAGCGCCAGCAGCGACGGCTGAGCCCACTGCCGTGTCCGCCGGTGGCCCCGTCGCCGATGTGCCGCGTAACCGCACCCTCATCACAATGAACGGCGTGGACGCGGTGAACGTGACCAACCCGTGGACGGCCGGCTACAGCCATCAGCAGGGCAATGCGATGGTAAACGAGCCGCTCTTCTACTACGCCATCTTCGGGGACAAGGAATATCCCTGGCTGGCTGAGAGCGGTGAATACAACAAAGACTTTACCGAGCTGACGATCAAGCTGCGCAAGGAGGCGGCCTGGAGCGATGGCACGCCGTTCACCGCGAAGGATGTGCTGTTCACGTTCAACGGGCAGATGACCAATGAGAAGCTGAACTATCACACTGAGTTCAAAGACTTCGTCAAAGAGGCCAAGTCAACCGATGATTACACGGTCGTTGTGACGTTCAGCCAGCCGGCGCCGCGTTTCAAGTTCGAGGTGCTGAGCCAGAAATATGACACCGGCATCCCGATGGTGCCAGAGCATGTGTTGAGCAAGCAGGCTGATGTCAATGCCTTCCAGGGCGGCATCGACTTCCCGCACACCGGGCCGTACACCATCGTCAACTGGAACGTGCAGCAGAAGATCATGGACCTGCGTGAGGATTGGTGGGCAGTGAAGGCCGGGATTGCCCCGATGCCGGATGCCAAGCGCGTCGTCTTCCGCGCAAACCCGAACGTGGAAGCGACAGCGCAGAACGTGGTGAACAACGAAGTCGACATGACGCTCGACCTGCGCAACGATGCCATCAAGAGCGTGCTGGCGCAGAATCCGAAGATCACCACGCACAGCGGCGACAAGCCGCCGCACGGCTATCTGGATTGGTGGCCGAACTCGCTGTGGGTGAACCACGAGATCGAACCATTCAAGGACGTCAAAGTGCGCCAGGCGATCAGCATGTCGATCAACCGCGACCAGCTCGACGAGATAGTCTACGAGGGCGCTCAGATTGCGACGACAGTGCCATTCCCGCTGTATCCGGGCCTGAAAGCCTTTGTGGAATCGCCGCCAGTCAAGGCGCTGGAGGAGAAATATCAGCCGCGCAAGTTTGATCTGGATGGCGCCGGCGCGCTGATGACGGAGGCCGGCTTTGCGAAGAACGCCGATGGCCTGTGGGAGAAGGACGGCAAGACCGTGCCTTGCACTATCAACGGCTTCGAGAGCATCCACTCAGATATCGTGCCCATTCTGGTTGAGCAACTCAAGCAGGCCGGCTTCGATGCTGCCGTGAACTTTGGGCCGGATGCCTTCCAGAACATGGCGGATGGCAAGCCAGGTCTGTATATGTTTGGGCATGGCGCCAGCCTGAAGGATCCCTACGCCACCTTCTTCCTGTTCACCAAGAAGCCCATCGGTGGCGGTGCCGGCGCGAACAACTTCAGCCGCTACAACAACCCGGAGTTCGACAAGATCGTCGAGCAGATGGGGCCGTTGCCGGCGGACGATCCCAAGTTCCAGGAGTTGGCCGTGCAGGCGATGGAGTGGTACTGGAAGGATGTGATCGACATTCCGGTCATCCAGTGGCTGCACCGCATTCCCTACAACCAGACCTACTGGACGAACTATCCGACGGAAGCGAACCCGGCGCTGGGCTTCAATGGCGCGCAGTGGCACACCACAGCGCCGATGGTCATCACCAACCTGAAGGCTGTGAGCTAACGCCATCTGATTGAAGTTCGCACAAATCGTTGAGGGATGGGCGATGCACTGGCCGACGCCCATCCCCACTTGATCGAGGTGAGTGAAGTGAAACTTGCGTATCTGGCACGTCGTGTCCTGTTTCTGCTGGTGGTGATCTGGGTGGCATCGACCATCACCTTCTTCATCCCGCGTATCTCGCCGAAGAATCCCATTCGCGAGCGCTTTGCCGAACTGGCCCGCACTGGCGGCTTCTCGCCACAGGACATGGAGAAGATCGTTGCCGCGTACAACGCAAAATTTGGCTTGGACAAACCTGTCGTCCAGCAATACTTCGACTACATGGGTGGCATTTTGCGTGGCGATCTGGGTGTGTCGTTGAACAAGTTCCCCAAGACAGTGTGGGAATTGATCATGGAAGCCCTGCCCTGGACGATCGTGCTCATTGTGACGACGACGATCTTGTCCTTCATCATCGGTAATATCGTCGGCGCAGTCAGCGCCTGGCCCAAGTCGCCAAGCTGGGTGAGAACGTTGTCCATTCCGTTCATCCTGTTGCAAGGCGTGCATCCCTACCTGCTTGGCCTGCTGATGATCTTCTTCATCGCCTTCCGGCTGAAGCTGCTGCCGCTGTCTGGCGCCTACAGTGTGGGCATTCAACCCGAACTGTCGCTTTCCTTTTTGCTGGATGCGGCCAGGCATCAGATTCTGCCGGCGCTCTCGCTCATCCTCGCTTCGGTGGGTGGCTGGGCGCTTGCCATGCGCGGCATGGGTGTCACCATCCAGGGTGAAGACTATGTGAACTTCGCCGAGCATAAAGGCCTGAAGCAGAACACCATTTTCTCCAGTTACTACGTTCGAAACGCGCTCCTGCCGCAGGTAACCGGCCTTGCGCTCGCTTTCGGCAGCATCATCACCGCCGGCGTCCTTGTCGAGACGCTGTATGGCCTGCCCGGCCTCGGTTCGGTGCTGAGCGCGGCCATCAACTCGAACGACTTCATGGTCATCTACGGCATCGTGCTCTTCATCGTCGTCGGTGTCGCCGTGATGATGCTGGTTGTGGATCTCGTATATCCGCTGCTTGATCCAAGGATTCGCTACGAAACGAAATGAGTGCCACCATCACCTCCCCCGCGGCCGGCGCTCCAGCCGTGCCGGCCCCCTTCCAGCAGCCGCCGCGCCGCGTGCTGGTTGCGCGCTACCTGCGGCGCAACAAGAGCCTCGGCGTCGGCATTGCCATCGTGATCTTTCTGACGCTCTTCACCATCATCGGCTCCGTCACGATCGACACTGCCAAGAAGGCTTATCCACTGGCGGTGAAGACGAAGCAGCCGCCCTCGGCGCAATTCCCGCTTGGCACCGATTGGTATGGCCGCGACCTGCTGGCCGCCATGGTGCGCGGTTTGTGGCAGACCGCTGTGATCGGTTTCCTCGCCGGCGCAGCCGCCACCGCGCTGGGCGTGGTGCTGGGCTTCATCTCGGCTTACTACGGCGGCGCGGTTGACAAAACCATCACCGGCATTTGCCAGGTGCTACAGCCCATCCCGCCGTTCCTGATACAAGTCATCATCGCCGGCTCCATCGACAAGCGCTCTGTCACCATCTACACCATGGCGCTCATCGTCTTCCTGCTGTCGTGGATGGGACCAACGCTCGTCATCCGCGCGCAAGTGCTTTCGATGAAGGAGCGCATGTTTGTCAACGTTGCCAAGCTCTCCGGCATGACCAACCTTGAGATCATCTTCAAGGAGTTGTTGCCCAACCTGCTGCCCTTCATCGCTGCCAGCTTCGTCTCGGCAGTGTTCGGCGCCATCTTCGCTTCGTTCGGTCTCTCGGTGCTGGGTCTCGGCCCCATGCGCGAGCCGCTGATCGGCAACATCATCTACTACTCGTTGCAGCAATCAGCTTTCTTCAACGGCTGGTGGTGGTGGCCGCTGTGGCCCATGCTCACGCTAATCCTGATCTTCAGCGCGCTCACCCTCATCAACATTGGTATGGATGAGATCGCGAACCCGCGCGTCCGGAGGACAGAATGACGCAGACCCAACAGCAGCCGGTGTTGCGGGTGATCGACCTGCAAGTGACGTACTACACTGATTCGGGCCGTGTGCGCGCGCTGGACGGCGCCAGTTTTACGCTCAATCCCGTCGAGAAGATGGGTTTGGTGGGTGAATCCGGCTCCGGCAAATCGACCATGGCGCTGGCGATGATGCGCATGATCAAACCACCCGGGCGCATCGAAGGCGGCAAGGTCATTGTCGACGATGTGGACCTCACGCAGCTCAGTGATAGCGACATGCGCAAGGCGCGCTTGAGCCGCATCAGCTACATCCCGCAGGGCGCGATGAACTCGCTCAACCCGGTGCTGCGCATCGAGGCGCAGATGAGGGATGCGATCAAGGCGCATGTGCCGGAGATGTCTGGCTCGGAAGTGCAGCAGCGCATTGGGGAGGCGTTGGAGTCGGTCGACCTTAACCGCAATGTGGCGCGCATGTATCCGCACGAGTTGTCGGGCGGCATGAAGCAGCGCGTGTGCATCGCCATCGGCATTTTGCTCAAACCCAAGCTCATCATTGCAGACGAGCCGACCAGCGCGCTGGACGTGGTGACGCAGCGCCAGGTGATGGAGACGCTCGACCGTGTGCAGAAGCAACTCGGCGCAGCCATCATCCTGATCGGCCACGACATGGGGCTGATGGCGCAGTTCGTGGATAAGGTGGCGGTGATGTATGCCGGCCGGCTGACTGAGATCAGCACGGTGAAGCAGATGTTCACCACGCCGATGCATCCGTATGCGATAGCGCTGATCGACAGCCTGCCGACGTTGGAGAACAAGGGCGTGTTCAAGGGCATCCCTGGGCTTGCGCCGGCGTTGCTGCGTCTGCCGCCAGGTTGCGCCTTCCACCCGCGCTGCCCGTTCGCCATGGATATTTGCCGGACTGAAGTGCCGGCGCTTGAAGAGAAGGCCGGCCGGCTGGTGTCGTGCCACCTCTATGACAAGAATGGCAATCGCGTGCATCAGCCCGGCGAGGCGGTGCTACAACGGTGACCCTGATTCAAAATGGCTCCACTTATTGAATTCCGCAACGTCACCAAGACGTACACCAAAGGCTTGCTCTCGCGCACAGCCACCACTGCGCTGGATGACGTGTCGTTGCAGTTGGATGAAGCGCATCCCACCATCATGACGGTGGCTGGTGAGAGCGGCAGCGGCAAGACTACGCTGGCCATGCTGCTGCTCGGCTTTATCCCTCCCAGCACCGGCACAATCCTCTACAAAGGCAAGGACATCAGCAGGATGTCCAATGAAGAGCGTGTGACCTTCCGCAAGGAAGTGCAGGCGGTCTTTCAGGATCCCTTCGCGGTGTTCAACCCGTTCTACACGGTTGATCACCTGCTTAGTGTGCCGATTGAAAAGTTCAAATTGGCAAAGAGCAAAGGTGAGGCGCGCAACCAGATGGAGGAGGCGCTGAACGCCGTCGGCCTGCGCCCTGAAGACATCCTCGGTCGCTTCCCGCACCAGCTCTCCGGCGGCCAGCGCCAGCGCATCAACGTGGCGCGCGCGTTGCTGCTCAAACCCAAGTTGATCGTGGCTGATGAGCCAGTGTCGATGGTCGATGCCTCGCTCCGTGCAACCATCCTGGAGAGCCTGCGCAAGCTCAACCGTGACTATGGCATCTCGATCATCTACATCACGCACGACCTGACCACGGCGTTCCATGTCGCAAATAGCATCATCGTGCTATATCGCGGCAGCGTGATGGAAGCCGGCAACGTGGATCGTGTGATCAAAGAGCCGCAACATCCCTATACGCGCCTGCTCATCGACTCGATCCCGTGGCCCGACCTCAACCGCAAGTGGGGCCAGACCGAGATCATCGCGCGCGAGCAGGTTTATGGGCAAGTCGAGCGCGGCTGCAAGTTCACCTCGCGCTGCCCCTTCGTGATGGATAAATGCCGGCAGGCGCCGCCACCGCTCTACAAAATCAACGAGGACCGTGTGGCAACGTGCTATCTCTATGATCAGCAGCCGACGATTGCGCGCGAGAAACTCTCCGAGATGCTGCCGGTGTAGAAGATTCATCGCAGAGGCGCGAAGATCATCGACCTTGTGCGCGAAAGAGGAGAGCGAAGACATACTCTTCGCTCTCCTCTCTTTCCCTTCTTTTAGCGCCTTACGCTTTTTGAGGGGCAAGCGTCCCAAATCTGCTTCACAAGCCTCTGCCTCTCATCGTCCTCTGCGGCTTTGCGGCAAAACCATTCAGCTCAGGTTTTCGAAGATGCCGGCGGCGCCCATGCCGCCACCGATGCACATGGTGACCATGCCGTAGCGCGCGCCGCGCCGGCGCATCTCGCCCAACAGCGTCACGGTCAGCCGCGCGCCGCTGCATCCCAGCGGGTGGCCGAGCGCAATTGCGCCGCCATTCACGTTTACTTTGTCTAAATCCATCTCCAGGCCGCGAATGACTGCTAGTGCTTGCGCTGCAAAGGCTTCATTCAACTCAATCAGGTCGATCTGGCCGAGCGACAAGCCGGCGAGCGCCAGCGCCTTCGGCGCCGCTGCGAGCGGGCCGATGCCCATCACCTCGGGCGGCACGCCCGCCACTGCGTAGCTCACAAAGCGCGCCAGGGGCTGAAGGCCGAGTTGC
This sequence comes from Thermoflexales bacterium, assembly GCA_039810125.1. Classification (GTDB taxonomy): domain Bacteria; phylum Chloroflexota; class Anaerolineae; order J036; family Brachytrichaceae; genus JBDHWI01. Next base: position 19,208 of record JBDHWI010000014.1, read on the forward strand.
ACGGCCCTCTCGCGCTGCATCACCACCACTGCTGCCGCGCCATCGCTCGTCTGCGAGGCATTGCCGGCAGTCACTGTGCCACCCGCCGCGAACACCGGCTTCAACTTGCCCAACGCATCGGATGAGGTGTCGCGCCGCACGCCCTCGTCCCTGTCAAAGGTGAAGGCTGTCGTGACCGGCTTTTGCCCATCGAACTGCGTCATGCGCACCTCCATCGGCGCGATCTCTTCGCCGAGCCTGCCGGCGTCGGCAGCTGCTGCCGCCAATTGATGTGAGCGCAACGCGAAGGCGTCTTGATCTGCCCGCGACACGCCGTATTGCTTCGCCACCTGCTCGGCGGTCAGACCCATCGGCATGTAGACCTCTGGGTTCACATCGACCAGGTCGGGGCTGGGTGAGAAGAAGTTGCCCGACATCGGCACCAGGCTCATGCTCTCTGCGCCGCCGGCGAGGATTACCTCGCCTTGGCCGGCCATGATCTGGTAGGCAGCCATCGCGATGCTCTGCAAACCGGAGGCGCAGAAGCGATTGATGGTTTGCGACGGCACGGTGTTTGGCAGGCCGGCGCGCAATGCCGATAGCCGCGCCACATTCAAGCCCTGCTCAGCTTCGGGCATGGCGCAGCCCAGGATTACATCGTCGATCACATTTGGGTCGAGGTCGCCGGCGCGCGCCATTGCTGCGCGAATGGCGACAGCAGCCATCTCATCAGTGCGGGTGGTGCGCAGGCTGCCGCGGCCGGCTTTGCCCACTGCCGTCCTGGCCCCGCTCACAATCACAGCTTCAAACATCGCTCCCTCCTAATTCCTCAGTGGTTTGGCGTATTTCAGCATATGGGTGATGCGTTCCTGCGTCTTGGTCTCACCCAGCAGCGAGCAAAACGCCTCGCGCTCAAGATCAAGGATGTACTGCTCGGTCACCCATTGCGGCGAGGACAAATCGCCGCCGCACAGCACATGCGCCAGCTTGTTTGCCATCAGGGCATCATGCGCGCTGATGTACCTACCCCAGCGCAGGCTGTGGGCCGCCAACTCCAGGGCTGCTTTGCCGCGCCGGCCCAGTGCATACACCGGAGCCGCATTGCGATCCGGTGGCGTATAGCCCATCTCGCTCAGGTGGATTACCTCGGCCTTTGCCGCGCCGATCAGCGCGTCGTCGTTCATCACAATCGTGTCGCACGGTGAAAGGAAGCCGCGTTCGCGGGCAATCACTGCGCTCTCGCTTACTTTGGCGTAGGCGATGGTCTCGAAGACTTGTTGCAGATAGCCGAGCGGGTCGACGCGCTCGTGGGTCATGTGCGGCGAGATGACGCGGCGCAACAATTCCTTGCAGCCACCGCCGGCGGGGATGACGCCCACGCCGAATTCGACCAGACCGATGTAGGTTTCAGCACTGGCGATTGCGCGCGCGCCGGCCATCGCCACCTCAGCCCCGCCGCCCAGCACGCGCTGGCGCGGCGCGGTCACCACCGGCTTGCTGGCAAAGCGGAAGCGCATCAGAAAGTCCTGCAAGTTCTTCACTGCGCCGTCGATGCTGCTCGGATTGCCGGTTGCCACCGCCATCAGGAACATGCCGATGTTCGCGCCAAGACAGAAATCCTTGCCCTGATTGCCGACCACCATGCCGCGCCACTCGTCGCGCTCCAGCAAGTCCAGCGCCTCGTTGGCGAGGTCATCGATGTAGTTGTCGAGTGTGTTGCCCTTTGAGTGAAATTCCAGACACAGCACGCTGTCGCCGAGGTCGTGGATGCTGGCTGAGGCATTGCGGCGCAATTCGTGCGCTGTGCCGGCGTTCTCGCTCAGCACGATGTGAAAGGGCGGGCGGCGCAGTGTGGCGAAGTTGCGATCCGTGAAAGGTTGATACACGCTCACCACGCGCCCATCTTCTTTGCGATAGAACGACTCCGCGCCGGCGGCCAGCATGTCATCCACCCACTGCGGCACGTCGATGCCGCGCTCACGCATCCACTCGCGTCCGCGCCGGACGCCAATGGCGTCCCACTGCTCAAACGGCCCCATCTCGGCGCCGAAGCCCCAACGCATTGCGTTGTCGATGTCGTCGATGCGGTCCGCGATCTCTGGGACACGCCGAGCGGCATATGCCCAGATCGGCAGTGACGTTTCGATGATGAATGCGCCGCCACGCTCATCCGCAAAACGGTCGAAGATCGTGCGCAGACGCTCGGCCAGCGGCAGGTCTTTGGTCTCGCCAATCACGTCGAAGCGCGGTTTTGTGGCCGGCTCGTACTGCATCGTTTGCAGGTTGAGCGCGTGGAACTCGCTGCTGCCATCGGCGGCATTGACGCGCTTGTAAAAACCAGCGCCGGTCTTGTTGCCAAGCGCCTTTTGCGCGATCAGCTTTTGCATCACCTCCGGCACGCTGAAGACATGGCGCATCTCGTCGTCCGGCGCAAGCTCGCGCAGGTTATTCACCACATGCGCCATCACATCGAGACCGACGAGATCGGCCAGTCGGAACGTGCCGGTCTTCGGGTTGCCGATGATCGGACCGGTCAGCGCATCCACCTCTTCGATCGTGTAGCCATTTTCGATGGCAGCTGCGGTGCGCCATTGCCCGACAAACGCGCCGATGCGATTGGCGATGAAGTTGGGCGTGTCCTTCGCCACAACCACACCCTTGCCGAGACGTCTCGCGCCAAAACCCTGTATGAATGCGACCACTTCCGGCAGCGTGTCTCCGGTGGGGATGATCTCCAGCAGTTTCAGATAGCGCGGTGGATTGAAGAAGTGTGTGCCCAGAAAGTGCTGCTTGAAATTAGCGCTGCGGCCTTCGGCGATGGCGTGGATGGGGATGCCGCTGGTGTTTGACGACACGATGCTGCCGGCTCTCCGCGCGGCGTCCACGCGCGACATCAACTCGCGCTTTGGCTGCAACTGTTCGACGACCACTTCGATGATCCAGTCAGCCTTGCTCACCGCGTCGAAATTGTCTTCGAGATTGCCGAGCGTGATGCGCCTGGCGTCGTCAGGATGAAACAGCGCAGCCGGGCTGGCTTTCAGTTGCCGCTCCCAGAGCGACTTGACCAGCGCGTTGCGATCCTTGCCCTCGTGGCTTGGCAGGTCGAGCAGGGTGACAGGCAGGCCGGCGCTCGCCAGCAACGCCGCAATCCCGCCCCCCATCGTTCCGGCTCCAATCACGACAGCGTGTTCAATTTTCATAAGCCTCCTCACTCAAACAAATGCCTGCAGGCCCGTGATCTCGCGCCCGACAACGAGCGTGTTAATCTCGCTCGTGCCCTCGTACGAATACACGGCCTCCATGTCGGCGAAGTGGCGCATGACGTTGTTTTCCAGCAGAATGCCATTGCCGCCGTGAATCTCGCGCGCCAGCGCCACAATCTGGCGCGCTTTGGCGGCATTGTTCAACTTGGCCAGCGCGGCCTGGCCGTCGCTGAGTTTGCCACTCTCGCTCAGTCGGCTCAGGTGGGCGGTGGTGATCTTCATGCACTCCAGATCCGCCAGCATGCGCACGAGCTTGTCTTGCACGAGTTGAAAGCCGGCGATGGGCCGGCCAAACTGCTGGCGTCTCTTCGCGTAGCTCAGCGCAAGCTCATAGGCTGCCTGCGCGTGGCCAATGGCCGACCATGCCACCCCAAGCCGCGTGGCGCGCAGCACCGCCGCCGTGTCGCGGAACGAGTTGGCCTTTTCAAGGCGGTTGCCCGCTGGGATCACACAGTTTTCAAGTTTGATATCGGCATTTGGCAGCGCGCGCAACGCGACTTTGCCCTTGATCTTTGCCGGCGAAAAGCCCGGGGTATCCTTTTCGACGAGGAAGCCACCGACCTGGCCGGTCTGGTCGTCCTGCGCCCAAATCACTGTCACGTCGGCAAAGGTCGCGCCGCCGATCCAGCGCTTTGCGCCATTCAGCACGTAGGTGTCGCCGACCCTCTTTGCGATAGTCTGAATGTGCGAGGCGTCGCTGCCGATATGCGGTTCGGTCAGGCCGAATGAGCAGAATGCATCGAGCCTTGCCAGCTTCGGCAGCCAGTGTTGCTTCTGTGTCTCGCTGCCGCACATGGCGATGCTCATCATGCCGAGGCCGCTGGTCACGCCAAACATCGTGCCGACGGAACCATCGCCGCGCGTGAGTTCGAATTGCACCAGGCCGGTGGCGAGTGGCGAGAAACCCGGGCAACCATAGCCTTGAATCGAGCCGCCGGCGATGTTCAACTGCGCCAGCTTTTGCAGCAGGAACATCGGCGTCTCGTCGCGCTCCCAGTAGTCGTTGATCACTGGCAGCACCTCGGCTTCGACGAAGGCGCGCACCTTGTCGCGCACAGCGCGCTCCTCTGGCCGCAAGAGCGAGTCGAAGTCGTAGTAGTCGAGGGCTTTGTCGATGGCCGGCCTGGGTTGTGGGACGGCCTGCGCGGGCGCCGGCGCGGCCTGCCCATCGCCGGCCTTTGACGCGAAGGGTTGCTTGAACTTCATGGTTCCTCCAGAACGGGATCATTGAGCAATGGTTTCGTTGCTCAATCGCTCAGTTTTACAGATTTGCGGCGTGTCAGGTGGTAGAGCGGCTTCCGCCGGCCCCGCCTTCATGGGCGGTGATGCATCCACCCTGGACTGATTCTATATTCGTGTGGCTTGTTGCACCTTCGACCGCATCCGCCAATGCTAGGTTGGGTTGGTGCGCAGCTACGCCTGATGGCCGGCCTGAACACGCGGCCAAAGCCGGTCAATATCGATGCCGAGATCGAGATCAAATTGATCGCGCAGCACGGCGCGATAGTCATGGATGTCTTCAATCGTGCGCGATTGCACCGCGCTTGGCGTCACCGTTTGCAGCACGCAGCCACGCAGGGTGAGGTAGCCCGCCGGCGTGAAGCGATGGCACACCGTCACGCGCACAAAGCCGCTCTCCGGCGATGTTTGCAGCCACGCGCATCGCTCGGCGAACTCGTCGATGCGGCGCGGTGCAACGTTGAACTCGTAGCCGGCCCCGCCAAATGCGTGGTTGTGGAATATCCAAAATGCGCCTTCGCGCGTGAGCCGGAAGTGAAACCCGTTCTGCACATGTTCGCCCTCGGCCAACGGTAGCGGATCGAGGAAGGCGTTGCCGAAGCCGGCGTCTGCCACGTACATCTGATCGAGCTTTACCAGCAGCACGAGATGATCGTCCCTCGCCGAACTGCTCATGCGGCCATGATTCACCGTGCTGCCCACCAATTGCACCTCGAAACCGATCTCGCGCAGGGCCCATGCCAGCAAGCCGTTCATCTCGAAGCACCAGCCGCCGCGCCGGCGCCGCACGATTTTGTCGTAGATCGCCGCAATCTCCAGGGAGAGCGGCCGGCCGAGATGGATGTCGAGGTTTTCGTAGGAGATGGCGAGCAGATGGGCGCGATGCACATCGCGTAGCACAGCATAAGTCGGCTCCGTCGGGCCGGCGTAGTGAATGCGGCAAAGATAGTCGGAGAGATGCATCATGTCATTTGTCTCTCCCGAAATTCCCGCACGGTCAGCTTTGCCACATCGTCCGGTAGTTCAAAGTAATATGCAATGCGGTCGAGTAGACCGTCGTAGCGGCGCAGCAACATAGTGGGCAACTTTGCCCACTCGCCTTCCGCTGCAAATTCCGCCAGCATCGCATCGGTGATGAGCGCCGGCATCTCCTGCCACCGGCCGCGTGCCGCCAGCGCCGACAGTTGCCCGGCAATCGGTTTCCAGCCGTGCAATTCGAACACAGGGTGATAACTGGGTGTGCTGGCGTAGAACGAAATCTGTTGCCGCACCAGTTCACGATTGCGCCGGCGCTCTTCCTCTGTGTCGCCTCCAATGACGAAGACGCTTGACGCGAGTTGCATGTCGCCGCGCGATCGTTCACCCTTTCGCAGTCCCTGCTCGATGTTTGGCAGGATGAACTCGGCAAGATATTTCGGCGTGTGAAAGGGATGCACATGGAAGCCCTCGCACAGTTCGCCGGCGAGCAGGCAAAGTTGCGCGTTGACGCCGGCGATGAAGATCGGGATATGCGGCTGCGCCAGCGGCCCCGGATTGAAGAAAGGCGCCATCAGCGTGAGCTTGAAAAACTCGCCGCGAAAGTTCAGCTTCTCGCCGCTTTGCCAGCACTGCCACAGCGCGCGAATTGCCAGGATGTATTCACGCAACCGTGCTGCCGGCTGATCCCACGACATGCCGAAGCGCCGCTCGATGTGCGCTTTCACCTGCGTGCCGAGGCCAAGCGCGAAGCGTCCACCGCTCAGCTTCTGCAAATCCCAGGCGTTGTGCGCGATCACCGTGGGGCTGCGCGCAAACGCGACGGCAATCGCGGTGCCGAGCTGGATGCGCTTGGTGTGTTCGGCGGCCAGCGCGAGCGGTAGGAAGGGGTCGTGCTGCGTCTCGCTCGACCACAGCGCGTCGAAGCCAGCAGCCTCTGCGCGCTTTGCCACATCGATGATGCTATGCAAATCGCCGGCGCTGCTCACACCAAAACCCGTGTCTATTTTCATGGCTTCACCCGCAAGATCGCTTTAATCGCGATGCGTGTTCCTGCGCGCATTTAACGCACAAACAGTATACTGACCGACAGGCAATCAACATTGCAGCACAACGCAGCCGATGCTGTTTTCAATTGAAGGAGCAAGGTCCATGACGACTGAAGCGATTTCGAAACCATGGCTGGCGCACTACGAGAAGAGCGTGCCGGCCTCGCTGAGTTACCCCGATATCACTCTGCACGAGATGTTTGCACAGGCAGTGAAGCAGCACCACAACCGCATCGCCACACGCTTCGTGCTGCGCTATCTGCTGGGCGGGAGACTCACCGCCGGCGGCGCACTGACCTACGGCCAGTTGAACGACCTTGTGGAGCGCTTCGCAGCGGCGCTGACCAGGCTCGGCGTCAAGCGAGGCGACCGCATCGCAATCATGCTGCCCAACTCTCCGCACTTCATCATCGCGTTCTTCGCGGCGGCGCGCATCGGTGCGATCGTCGTCAACACCAACCCCACCTACACCGCGCGCGAGTTGAAGGCGCAGTTGGACGATAGCGGCGCAGAGACGATCGTGCTGCTCAATCTTTTCTTTGGGCGGATGCAGGAGATCGCCGGCCAGACGAAGGTGCGCAACACGATCATCGCCTTTGTTGATGACACGCTGGGCTTTCCCTTCAAGCAACTCGTGCGCTCGCGCCAGAGGAAGGAGAGCGACTGGCTGGATGTGCAGGCTGGCGCTGGCGTGTATCTGTTTGGCGCGTTGCTGAAGGGTGGGTCAAATGCGCCGGCGGTTGCCATCGACCCCAGCGATGTCGCGCTGCTTCAGTACACCGGCGGCACCACCGGCTTGCCGAAGGCTGCCATGCTCACGCACCGCAATTTGGTGGTGAACACGCTGCAGGTGAAGGCGTGGATCACCGATGGTGTTGTTGGCAGTGAGAAGGTGATGTGCGCCATCCCATTCTTCCACGTCTACGGCATGACGGTGGCGATGCTGTATGGCATCGCGATGGGCGCGGAACTGGTGATTGTGCCGAACCCGCGCCCAATCGAAAATGTGATGAACGTGATCGCGCATGAGCGCTGCACGATCTACCCGGGCGTGCCGGCGATGTACATCGGCATTGTCAATCATCCCAACGTCGCGCAGCATGATCTGCGCAGCGTGAAGGCGTGCATCAGCGGTTCTGCCCCGCTGCCGATGGAAGTGCAGCAGCGCTTCAACGCCCTCACCGGCGGCAGGCTGGTCGAAGGCTATGGCTTGACTGAGGCCTCGCCGGTGACGCACTGCAACCCCGAGCAGGGCGAGAACCGCGCCGGCAGCATCGGTCTGCCTTTCCCCGACACCGAAGCCAAGTTGATCGACCTCTCGAATGGCCAGGATCTGCCGATGGATGGCAACCCTGAATCCATCGGCGAGCTGTGTGTTCGCGGCCCGCAGGTGATGAAGGGCTACTGGGGGCGCGAGGATGAGACGGCAAGGGCGATCAATGCCGCCGGCTGGCTGCACACTGGCGATGTGGCGCGCATGGATGCCGATGGCTATTTCTACATCGTCGATCGCAGGAAAGACATGATCAACGTCAGCGGCATGAAGGTGTTGCCGCGCGATGTGGAAGAGGTGTTGTTCTCTCATCCTGCCGTGCAAGAGGCGGCGGTCATCGGCGTGCCGCACCCCACGCGCGGTGATGACACACTGACCGCGTTTGTGGTGCTGCGCGCCGGCCAGCAGGTCGACGCGGATGCACTCAAGGAATTCTGCCGGAAGAGCCTTGCGCCCTACAAGGTGCCGCGCGTGATTGAGTTTCGCAAGGAACTGCCGAAGACGCAGGTGGGCAAGGTGTTGCGGCGCGTGCTGATAGACGAGCAGAAAGCGAAGCAGTCCCAATCTGTGGTTTGATTGGCGCATCATGCAAGTGTGTGTGCTCGGAGCGACGGGATTCATCGGCGGGCAGATTGCGCGAGCAGCGACGGCTGCCGGCCACCATGTGCGCGCAGTTCGCCGCAACCCCAACAACGCCGGCGCCATCGCCGACGTGCCGGTGGAATGGGTGAGCGCCGACTTGAACGACGCCGGCTCGCTCGTCCGCGCCATGCAAGGCTGTGACGCGCTCTTTCATGCTGCAGCCAGTTATCCTGAAGATCATCGCCACATCGACCACGCCATCGCAGAGGCGCAGGCCGAGATGCAGCGCGTGCTGGACGCTGCGCGCCAGGCCGGCATCCGCCGCGTGATTTACACCAGCACGCTCACGACGATGGAGCGCAGAATGCCCCTCATCCTGAGCTTTTCCCAAGAGGCGAAGGAGCCAGAGATGCTCGATGAAACCTGCTTCTACCAGCCCGGCACGGCGAAGAGCGCCTACTATGAGGCGAAATTCGCCATGGAGCAGGTTGCGCTCAAGGTGCGCGATATCGACGTGGTGACGCTATTGCCGACGGCGGTGTTCGGTCCGGGTGATGTGAAGCCGACCACCGGCATCGTCATCCGTGAGGCAGCGCGTGGCCGTATTCCGGTTTACTTCGACGCCGTGCTGAATGTGGTGGATGGACGCGATGTGGCGGCGGCGCACGTGGCGGCGCTGGAGTGCGGCAACGCCGGCGAGCGTTACGCCATCGGCGGCTACAATCTCACCTTGCTTGAATTCCTCACCATTGTGGCAAAAGTCGCCGGCAAACCACCGCCGCGCCTGAAAGTGCCACGCAGCCTGCTCGCCGGCATCATTCGCACCATCGACGCGTTGCCCCGCACCAATCTGCCCGATCACATTCGCATGTTTGCGTTTTGGGCGCCGGTGAATGCCGCGAAGGCGCAACGCGAATTTGGTTACATGACCCGCCCCTTTGAAGAGACCGTGCGCGACACATTGGCGTGGTTTGCAGCGCGCACAACAGCCTGACAGGCTGGCATCGCAAGGAGCTACGCAAAAAGCCTCTGGCGGAGTGTGCCGGCGGTGAGCGACTATTTGTTTGCAGCGCCGGCGCGTTTTGTCAGGTTGCGCCGGCGTCGCTAAGATTACGACCAAAACTCGCAGTCATTTACAGGGAAAATCATGTTTAAGCTGCGCCTTGCCAAACTATGGACTACTGAGGATCTGAAGCCGGCGGTGCAAACGCCACAGGCGCAAGAGACGGTGCAGGCTGCCTCATCTGCCAACGCAACAACACAAAAGAGCAACGCACCCGGGGCCATGCTGGTGGAGCGCGACGCGGCGTTGAAGAAGCTGAGGCAATTATGGGGCGGTGCTGAGGCGGGCGCCGGGCGCGTGGTGTTGATTGCCGGCGAGGCCGGCCACGGCAAAACCGCATTGATCGACCAGTTCATCCTCAATCTCCAGAGTGAGGGCCGCCCATTCAAGGTGGCGCGCGCGGCTTGCTCGGCGCAGTCCGGCGAGGACGAGGCCTTTTGGCCGTTTGCTGATGCCCTCAGCCAGGTCATCGCCGCGCCAACCAGAAAAGTCACAGAGGATGTGCTGGACGCCTTCCTGGAATTTGCGCCCTCGTGGGCCGAGGTGATCCCAGTCGCCGGCCAGGTGGTGGGTGCTTCGCTGAAGACGGCGCAGATCGTGCGCAACCGCACCAAGACCACCGATAGCCCCAACCCCGACAAGCTTTTGCGCGAATATGCCGGCGCGTTGAAAAAGGCTGCCGACAAAATACCGGTGCTGGTGTTCATCGACGACTTGCATTGGAGTGATGCTGCATCCATCAAGCTGCTCTCGCATCTTGCGCGCACGGTGCGCAGCATGCGCGTATTGTTGATCGGCGCATACCGCCCATCTGACATCGCCGTCGAAGGGCACCTGTTGACCGGCGCGGTGGGTGAAATCATGCGTTACGACAAGGACGCGCAAGTCGTGACGATGCCATTGAGCGAGCAAGGCATACACCAACTGGTGGACAAGCTTTATCCGGGCAACAAATTCGTCGATCGGCTTACGCCCTATCTGGTTGCATCGACAAGTGGCGCGCCACTGTTTGTGGTCGAGACACTGCGCTTGATGCAGGAGCGCGGTGAGATCGCCAAAGACGCAGCTGATGGACGCTGGACCCTGACGCGCGATTTGAATGAGGGCGATCTGCCACAAAACGTGGAAGCCATCATCAACAAGCGGCTGGAGCGTTTGCCCGAAGACTTGCAGGAAGTGCTGGCGCTGGCAGCGGTGGAAGGCACCCAGTTCGATGCGGCGGTGCTGGCCTACGTGCTGGACAAAGACGAGATCGAGATCATGAAGTTGCTGGAGCCGGCGGAGTACACCCACCATATCATCGAATTTGTAGGCGATGTGGATTTGGGTGAGGACGTGACTGTGCGCTATCGCTTCACCAGCAACCTTTTTCAGCGTGAATTGCTTGCGCAATTGCGTGGCAAGCGGCGTCTCATGGCATATCGAAAGACAGCCGAAGGCATGGATCGCATGTGGCCGGACGATAGCGAGGATCTGGCGCCCAAGTTGGCGAACTTGTACGAGTTGGGCAAGGTGTATGACGCATCTGCGCGCTTTCACATCACTGCCGGCTACTACGCGCGTCAGGCCGGCGACATCGCCCGCGCTATCAAGCTGTATGAAGAAGCTGAGCGTTCGCTGGGCAAAGTGCATATCGACAACGCTGAGGAAGAGGTGCTGGTTGATCGCCAGCGCCAGCAGGTCAACGAAGCGCTCAGTTATTTGTATGAGGTCGATTCCAGCTACGACAAGTGCGAACTTCGCACCCGCCGCGCGCTGGCGCAGGGGCTGGAATTGCTGGGTTGGCGGCGCTATGCCAGTCTGCGCATGCGCCTGGCGGCGCTGTCGCTGCGCGCCGGCCGCTTCAACGACGCGCTGAACATTCTGCTCACACTACAAGCCTCGCTCGAAGCAACGCAACCCGAAGAGGCAAATAGTTATGAGGCATTTCAGCTGCGCGCAGAGATTGCAAAGGTCGAAGCGTTGCTGGGTCGCGCTGATGATGCACAACACACCGCCGAGAGTGGTTTGCAGGCGTTGGAAGCCATGGCTGACCAGAGTTGGCACAAAGCGGCGCGCGCGCGGCTCACCACTGCATTGTCGATGGCGTATCACGAGAATGGCGAGTATCGCAAGGCCATCAAACTCTCTGAAGAGACGCTGGGGGTGTTGAACGATCTGAACATGATTTCCACGTATGCAGCGCTGCTCAGCACGCTGGTGCAGTTGTATGTGGAAGTGGGTGATTATGAGAAGGCGCGCCATTGCATCGAGATGATGAAGGACGCCGCCAGCGAGACCAGCAACGAGAGCCTGCTGGCCAGCGCGCATCTGGCCGCCGGCTTGATCAAAGTGTTGACGCTCAAGCCGCAGGATGCGCTGGACGAACTGGCGGTGGCCGACAAATATGCGCAGCAAGTGCGCCTGTTCGAGGATCGCCCCAGGATCATGATGCTGCAGGCGTTTTCGCGCATCGACCTGCGCCGGCTGGATGAGGCGAAGGCCACGCTTGATGCACTGATCCCCATGACACAGGAGAGCGGCCTGGCTGAGTGGGAGGCCTATGCGCATCTGGCACAGGCGCGCTACTTGCTGGCGACCGGCGACTCGCAGACTGCGTTGGAACTGGCGCAATCGGCGGCGCAGGTGTTTGAGGCAGAAGGCACGCATTTTGATCAGGCCATTGCGCTGCGCATCCTTGCCCGCGCGCATCTGGCGCTGGGCCAACGCGACACTGGCGTTGCCGAGTTCACGCGCGCTGCCAACTTGTTCAAGCTGCTTGACAACAACGAGATGGCCAGCGTGCTGATCAACGAACTGGCAAATATCAGAGTGTGAATGACGCCATATCGCCGGCGCTGCTTTGGGAGTGGTGAGGCGACGTGAGGAGGTGTGTTCGAGCCTGCCTGTAAGCCGGATTCTGTATCCCGCTGGGCGGGATGGCGATCATCTCTCTGGGACGCGCATTGCTGTGCGCCTCAAGCCACCTACCTGCGCATCAGCGAGCCGCCTCAACTGCGCATTTTGGTGTTGCTCCCGGTGGGGTTTGCCGAGCCGCCGCATCACTGCGACGCTGGTGCGCTCTTACCGCACCATTTCACCCTTGCCCGATTGCAGATTTCGGATTGCAGATTTTCGATTGAAGCACTCCCCAATCGGCAACCCGAAATCAAAAATCCAGAATCGGGCGGTGTCTTTCTGTTGCACTTTCCGTCGGATCACTCCGCCTGGCCGTTAGCCAGCACCGCGCTCTTTGGAGTCCGGACTTTCCTCCCCTCACATAGCGCGGGGGCGACCGCCCGGCAGGCTCGAACACAGCCTATTATCCATGCGCGCATATGAGCGATGTACAATCTTGCGCGACTGAAGTATTTTTAAGGTTGCGCCACGAGATGTGTGGCGATTGGAGCGAGAAAAATCATGACAATGAATGGCAATGGCGCGCATGACGTCTATGACATCACCATCATCGGCGCCGGCCCCTCCGGCCTGTTCGGCGCCTTCTATGGTGGCCTGCGCGAAATGAAGATGAAGATCATCGACGCGCTTGATGACGTCGGCGGCCAGTTGACGGCGTTGTATCCAGAGAAGTTCATCTACGACGTGCCGGGCTACCCCAAAGTATTGTCGATCGATCTGGTGAAGCAACTGAACGAGCAAGCGATGATGTTCAAGCCGACTATTTGTCTGGGTGAGCGTGTGGAGTTGCTGAACCGCCTGGAAGACGGCACGCTTGAACTCACAACCAACAAGGGTGTGCATTACACCCGCGCCCTGGTGATCGCCGGCGGCGTTGGCGCGTTCCAGCCGAAGAAGCTGCCCAATCCCGAGCTTGTGCCATATGAGGGCAAGGGTCTGTACTACAGCGTGAAGGAGAAAGCGGTCTTCCGCGGCAAGAGGGTGCTGATCGTCGGCGGCGGCGACAGCGCGGTGGACTGGGCATTGAACCTGAAGGACTACGCCAAGCACATCACGCTCATCCATCGCCGCGACCAGTTTCGCGCGCATGGCGCTTCGGTGACCAACCTGATGAATTCGTCGGTGGAAGTGAAGTTGTTCTATGAGTTGAAGACCGCCGGCGGCAATGGCAAAATCGAGAACGCCACCATCTTTGACAACCGAACCAAAGAGGAGGAGACCATTCCCGTCGACGCGATCATCCTCACGCTTGGCTATTTCGTCGAATTGGGCCCGATCAAAAATTGGGGGCTGGAGATGGAAGGCACGCGCTACATTCGGGTGAATGGCAAGCAGGAGACGAACATCCCCGGCGTGTACGCCGCCGGCGACATCGCTGCCATCCCGGGTGAAGAGCCGCTCAACCTGATCGTGGAAGGGTTTGCCGGCGCCACCCGCGCGGTGAACTACGCCTATCAATATCTGCATCCGGGCGCGAAGGCTTTCCCTGGCCACAGCTCCGAGAAGAAACTATAAGCGCCGAATCGGGCATGCCCCATACAAGGAGCACGAAGTATTTTCTTCGTGCTCTTTTTCTTCGCGGCTTGCAGGCTGCGGCCGGCGCGCCGGCGAAAATCGCATTTTCTTCTACCATGTGCATTTACGAGTTTCGGAATTCAATTGAGAATCATCATGGCACTCTTGGGCATTGACCTTGGCACCTCTGGTGTGAAAGCGCTGCTGATCGACGAAGCCGGCAACCCGCTCGCCAGCGTCACCCGTGAATATCCCCTCCATACACCCAGGCCGCTGTGGAGCGAGCAGGACCCCGAAGACTGGTGGCGCGAGACAGCCCAGGCTATTCGCGACGTGCTGGCAAAAGCCGGATTGAAAGGCGAAGACGTGCGCGGCATTGGGTTGAGCGGGCAGATGCACGGCATGACGCTGCTGGACAGCGCCGGCGCTGTGCTGCGCCACGCCATCCTGTGGAATGACCAACGCACCGCGCAGCAATGTGCCGAGATTGTGCAGCGAGCCGGCGGCGCGGATGCGGTGCGCGCGATGATCGCCAATGTGCCGCCGCCCAGCTACACCTCGCCCAAACTGCTGTGGGTGCGCGAAAATGAGCCGGAGATCTGGTCGCGTGTGGCGCAGGTGCTGCTGCCGAAGGACTTCATCCGCTACAGGCTGAGCGGCGAATATGCCACCGAAGTGAGTGACGCTACTGGCACAGGCTTGCTCAACGTGGGCAAGCGCGATTGGTCGAATGCCATGCTCGCGTTGCTCGACATCCCGCGCGCGTGGCTGCCGGTGGTGACTGAGTCGCATGTGACAGCGGCGCAGGTGAGCGCGAGCGCAGCCGCGGCGACCGGCCTGAAGATCGGCACGCCCATTGCCGGCGGTGGCGGTGATCAGGCTGCCGCCGGCGTCGGGGTCGGCTCGGTGCGCAGCGGCATCGTCTCGGTTACGCTCGGCACTTCCGGTGTCATCTTTGCCTCCGTCGATCGCTACATGCTCGACCCCAACGCCGGCCTCGAAACATTTTGTCACGCTGTGCCGGACACCTGGCACTTCATGGGTGTGATGCTGAGCGCCGGCGGCAGTCTGCGCTGGCATCGCGACAATGTGGCATATGGTGATCCGGCTGTTGTATCGCGCAAGACGTTGAATGAGGACCCCTACGATGCGATGTTGCGCGAGGCGGCGAGGGTGCCGGCTGGCGCAGAGGGGTTGGTCTTCATCCCTTATCTCACCGGCGAACGCTCACCACATCGTGATTCGCTGGCGCGCGGTGCGTTGGTTGGGCTGACCGTGCGACACACGCCGGCACACCTCACCCGCGCGGTAGTCGAAGGCATCTCATTTGGTCTGCGCGATTCGCTGGAGTTGATGCGCGCGGCGGGGCTGAAGGTAAGTGAGGTGCGAGCGGCTGGTGGTGGCGCGCGCAACCCGATCTGGCGGCAGTGGCTGGCAGACATCTTCGATGCAGACATCACCCTGGTGAACAGCAGCGAGGGCGGCGCGTTTGGCGTGGCGCTGCTGGCCGGCGTTGGCACGGGCGTGTGGGGCAGCGTGCACGAAGCGTGCGACACCACGTTGCGCGTGACTTCGCGCACTGCACCGACGCTGGATGCCGCAGTGCGCCGGCGTTACGATGACACATATCTGATGTATCGCTCGCTCTACCCAGCCTTGAAGGGAAGTTTTCACGCGTTGTCGAAGTAACGCAGCGAGGTGCGGCGTATTTCAAATGGGCGTCGCATACTTGTTGCACAATACAACCATGCACATCATTCATGTTAACGTCCATGTGAAGAAGCAGTATGTGGAAGCGTTCAAGCTTGCCACGATTGAAAATGCGCGCGGCAGCATGCAAGAGCCGGGTGTCACGCGCTTCGACGTGGTGCAGCACGCCGACGACCCTACACGTTTCATCCTGATCGAGCACTACAAGATGCCGGAAGATCAGGTCAAGCATCGCGACACTGCGCATTATCAGAAGTGGCGCGACACGGTGGCCGGCATGATGGCTGAGCCGCGCAGCTTTGTGACAGTTGTCAGCGTCTATCCAGAGGCTTGATCTACGCGCTGCAGGCATCATGAAGTTTGAATTTGCCACCGCACAGCGCATCGTGTTCGGCCCCGGCGCCCTGTCACAAGCTGGCAGCATCGCGGCATCGTTTGGCCGGCGCGCGCTGGTGGTGATGGGCGCGTCACCAGCGCGGGCGCAGGTGTTGATCGAACAGCTCTCAGCCAACCATGTCGCCATTGAAACGTTGCAGGTGAGCGGCGAGCCGACAGTGGCGTTGGCGCAGCGTGGCGCACAGTTGGCGCGCAATGCTGGCTGCGACCTCGTGATTGGCATCGGTGGCGGCAGCGCCATCGATTGTGGCAAGGCGGTGGCTGCGCTGGCGACGAACGCCGGCGACATCTTCGATTACCTCGAAGTGATTGGCAAGGCCGCGCCGATTACACACGCGCCGCTGCCCTTCATCGCCATCCCCACCACCGCCGGCGCCGGCGCCGAGGCCACGCGCAACGCGGTGCTGACCTCGCCGGATCACAAAGTGAAGGTGAGCTTGCGCAGCCCGATGATGCTGCCAAAAGTGGCGCTGGTGGATCCGCAACTCACGCTTGGGTTGCCGCCGGCGGTCACCGCCGCCACAGGCATGGACGCATTGTCGCAGTTGATCGAGCCGTATGTATCGCTTCGCGCCAACCCGATGACCGATGCGCTGTGTGGCGAAGGGATTCGGCGCGTGGCGCGCTCGCTGTGGCGGGCGTTTGCGCAGGGCGAAGATGCCGATGCCCGTGAGGATATGAGCCTGGCGGCGCTGTTTGGCGGGATGGCATTGGCAAACGCCGGCCTTGGCGCGGTGCATGGGTTTGCCTCACCCATCGGCGGCATGTTTCCTGCGCCGCACGGAGCGGTATGTGCGCGCCTGTTGCCGGCGGTGATCGAGGTGAACGTGAGGGCGCTGCGTGAGCGCGAGCCGAGCAACGCTGCGCTGAAGCGTTACGATGAGGTGGCGCAATGGCTGATTGGCAACAGCAAGGCGACGGCGTTCGATGCAGCGCAATGGCTGCGTGAGTTGAGCGCTGCGCTGAAGATACAGTCGTTTGCGGCGTATGGCATGGGTGAGGACGATGTGCCGGCGGTGGTGCAGAAGGCAGCGGTCGCCAGTTCCATGCAGGCCAACCCGATCAAGCTGACGGAGAGCGAGTTGGATGGCATCCTTCGCAGTGCGCTTGGATGACGTTTTGGCGAGCCGCGCGCGGAGATGAGGATCCGGGCAAACAAAAAACCCGAAGGGCTTCAAGACCCTTCGGGTTGATTTTGGCTCAAGCCAATTTGATGTGCAGCTCTCTGATTTGCTTTTCGGTCGCCGGCGAAGGGATGCCGAGCATGGTGTCGGCAGCCTGCTGATTCTTCGGGAAGGCAATCACCTCGCGCAGGTTGGGCGCGCCGGCGTAGAGCATCGCCAGCCGGTCGACGCCTGGCGCAATGCCGCCGTGTGGCGGCGCGCCGTATTCGAATGCATCGAGCATGTGGCCGAACTTGCGATACGCCTCTTCCATGCTCAGACCGAGCAACTCCATCACCTTCTCTTGCACGTCGCGGCGGTGGATTCTGATCGAGCCGCCGGCGACCTCGAAGCCGTTGCACACCAGGTCGTACTGCTTGCTCTTGGCGTTCCCTGGGTCGGTCATCAGCGTGGGCAAGTATTGATCCTGCGGCGCAGTGAACAGATGGTGATTTGCCACCCAGCGCCCCTCTTCCTTGTCGAAGGTGAACATCGGGAAGTCGATCACCCACAAGAATGCCATCTCGTTCGGGTTGCCCAACTTCAGGCGCTGGCCGAGTTCGTGGCGCAATTCACCCAACGCCTCATTTACGACGTTGCGGTTGTCATCGGCAGCCAGCAGCACGAGGTCGCCAGGTTTGCTGTCGCTGGCCTGCGCGATGGCAATCTTCTCGGCGTCACTCAGCTTTGCGCCGGCGCCGCTGTTGCGATAACCCTCTGAATCGTGCCACAGCACGATCAACCCCTTCGCCCCGTTCTTCTTCGCAATCTCGGTCAGTTCATCGGTCTGCTTGCGGGTGTATGCAGCCTGCCCGCTCACCACGATGCCTTTTACATGCGCGGCCTGGAAGGGCAGGAACTCGGTGCCTTGCATGGCCGCGCTCACATCGAACAGCTCCATGCCATAGCGGATGTCCGGTTTGTCGCGGCCAAAGCGCTCCATCACCTCTTCGAACGCCATGCGCTTGAATGGCTTGAACATCAGCGTCTTGCCGTGCAGTGATTGGTATGTCTCGGTGAACTCGGTCAACAGCCCCTCCACAATCGCCAACACGTCGTCGCGGTCGACGAAGCTCATCTCCATGTCGAGCTGCGTGAATTCGGGCTGGCGGTCGGCGCGCTGATCTTCATCGCGGAAGCAACGGGCGATCTGGAAGTAGCGCTCGACGCCGGCGACCATCAGCAACTGCTTCAACTGCTGCGGGCTTTGCGGCAACGCATAGAACTCGCCTGGGTGCACACGGCTTGGCACCAGATATTCGCGCGCGCCCTCGGGCGTGCTTTTGAACAGGATGGGTGTCTCGACTTCGAGGAAGCCGCGCGCATCGAGATAGTCGCGGATGAACTTGACGAAGCGATGGCGCGTGTTCAGGTTGTGCGTCATGCGCTCGCGACGCAGGTCGAGATAGCGATATTTCAGGCGCATTGCCTCGTCGGTTTCGATGCTGTCGTCGTTGATGACGAAAGGCGGCGTCCTGGCGGGGTTCAGCACGGTGAGTTCCTTCACCATCACCTCGATGTCGCCAGTTGCCATCTTGGGGTTGTGCATGCCCTCGGGACGCGCGCAAATTTCACCTTTTACCTGCACGACAAATTCACCGCGCAGCGATTCGGCAGCGTCGAACGTCTCAGGCGGCACGTTGGCGGGGTTGATGACGATCTGTGTCAGACCGAAGCGGTCGCGCAGATCGATGAAGATCACGCCGCCGTGGTCGCGCCGGCGATGCACCCAGCCAGCCAGCGTCGTTTGCCGGCCCACATGCTCGCTCCGTAATTCGCCACAGGTGTTTGTCTTGAACATGAATTGCTACCTCGATGTCGTACTCATTTGTGTGTTGGTTTGCGCCCAGATCGACGTCGACCAAATGCAAACAAAAAGGCCGCCTGTCATCAGGCGACCCCGTGTCTGCTTCGCTGCGCGTTTTGCGCGATGACTCAGGCGACGCCTTCTTCGGCGGCGTTATTGTCGTCATTATTATTCGCGCAAAATCGCTTGCTCATCGCGGCGGGAATGATACAACAGATTACGCGAACGAAACCATCGCCTTCACCACGCCGGCCTCGGGCTTCAACCAGCCGTCGAATGCATCGATCATTTCGATGGCCGGCGCACGGTGCGTTACCCAGGCGCGCGTATCCACGTCGCCGCTGCGCACGCCGGCAATGATGCGGTGAAATTCCTTCGCCGTCGAATTGCGCGTAGCCAGCAGCGTGATCTCGCGACGATGGAAGAATGGGTCGCTGAAGGTGATGTCGGCCTGGATGAGGCCGGCGTAAACCAGGCGCCCGCCATGCGCCACATACTTGAACGCATCCGCCATCGACTGCGCGTTGCCGGTCGCGTCGAACACCGCCGTTGGCAAATCGCCCTGCGTGATTTCTTCGATGCGCTTCAGCGGTTCGTGGTCGGCGCGCAAGGCGTGGGCAATCTGAAAATGTTCGCTGGCAAAGTCGAGCCGCGTCGAGTTCACGTCCATCACGATGATGTTCTTCGTCGCCAGTTGCGCAAATTGCAGCACGGTCAGGCCGATTGGGCCACAGCCGATCACCAGCACCCACTCGCCTGGTTGCAGGTGACCGCGATCGACCGCGTGGCAGCCGATGCCGAGCGTTTCGATCAGCGCCAGTTGCTCAAATGAAAGATCGTTTGCTGGATGCAACTTGTGCGCCGGCACGGTGATGAAGTCGCGCATCCCGCCATCGGTGTGAACACCCAGCACCTGCAGGGACACGCAGCAGTTGGTCTTGCCGGCGCGACAGGCAATGCACTGACCACAGTTGAGATACGGCTCCACGGCGCAGCGGTCGCCGGCCCTCACATTCGTCACACCTGCGCCGACCGCAACGACCTCCACGCCCAGCTCATGGCCGAGGATGCGCGGATAGGTGAGAAATGGCATCTTGCCGCGATAGGCATGAATGTCGGTGCCACAAATGCCGACGCGATGAATCTTGACCAGCGCTTCGCCGGCCTGTGGCGCATCTGGCTCATCCATCTGGCCGAGTGTGAATTGGCCGGGTTGTTGCAGAGTGATGACTTTCATTTTTCTTTGTTCCCTTCCCTTTTGTGATGAGGGTTGGGGCGGGGAAGGCCTTGCTTCCATTGTAGGGCCGCATAGAATCCGCGCTCATGAGTTCACCGGAGTTTTATCGTAATGCGCGCGCCTATGACATCGCCTTTGGCGACCGCGACTTTGAGGATGAATGCAATTTTCTGGCGTGGTGCCTGAACCAGTTTGGATCCCCAATTTCCAATTTTGAGTCGGGGAATGGTCCGCAAGCGACAATCGACAGCCCCAGATCTTTTCTGGAACTAGCGAGTGGGCCGGCGCGACACGCGCGTGAATTTGCGCGGCGCGGCTGGCGCGCGGTTGCGCTTGACCTCTCACAAGACATGCTGGATTACGCGCGCGCCGGCGCAGCTCGTGAGGGTGTGGTGATCGAGGCGGTCGCTGGTGACATGACTGATTTCATTCTGCGCGAGCCAGTGGCATTGGCGGCAAACCTGATGGAAAGTCTGACGCACCTCGTCACGAATGAGCAAGTTGTCGCTCATCTGCGCGCGGTGGCGCGCAATTTGCTGCCGGGCGGCATCTTCGTCATCGAGATGGCGCACCCTGATACGATCTGGCGCGATAGCCTGCCGAACATCTGGCATTCACGCTCAACCGATAGCGACCTCTTCAAAAACGAACCATATGCTGAAGTGGATGTGTTGTTTGGCAGCGCCGATGATCCGTACGACTGGATTACGCAGCAATGGCTGGTGACGACGCGCCTGACGATTCGTGAAGAGGGTCAGCCGACGCGTGTGGTCGAGCAACATCACCCGCATCGCTGGTATCTGGCGCAGGAATTGAGAGCGCTGATCGACCTGAGTGGCGCGTTTTCGCAGGTCTGGTGGTTTGGCAATATGACCGTGCCGCCGCCGGCGCTCGACAACAGCGATGACAGCGAGCGCATGATCGTGGTGTTGAGGAAGTGAAAGCCGGGGCTGCGCAAGAAATGTCCGCGCGGGTCAATTGTGAATGACCATTTACAATCCGCGCATGGCACTTGCAACACAGCACGGTTTGTGGTTTGAAGATTTCGAAGTCGGCTTGGCCGGCGTCTCTGCGTCGCGCACGGTGACCGAGGCGGATCTCGTGAACTTCGCCGGCCTCTCCGGCGACTACAACGACATTCATACCGACGCCGAAGCCGCGAAGAAAAGCGCCTTTGGCCAGCGCGTGGCGCATGGTTTGCTCGGCCTCAGTATTGCCAGCGGCCTGGTCGTGCAGATGGGCTTCATGAAAGGCACGGTCGATGCCTTTCGCGGGTTGGAGTGGGAATTCACCGGCCCCGTCTTCATCGGCGACACCATTCATGCCGAGATGGAGGTGACCGAGATCAAACCCTTCCCGCGCTTGAACAATGGCCGCGTCACCGCGAAGATCCTGGTGAAGAAGCAGGATGGCAGCGTGGTGCAGCGCGGAACATGGTCGCTGCTGGTGCGTAGCCGACCAAAGTGAGAAAGTATTCTGGGTGCAGTGCGGCTTGATCGACGCAGAAGATCGAGTCTGCATGCCGCATGTGGTCGGGGAATGCGCGCGCAATTTGATTCATGACAGGCGTTAACTGGAGGGTGGGGGATGGCGGCGGGCGCAAGGTGCGCGCTGCAGCATTCGTCATTCTCGCGTTGCTCGCCGGCGCCAGCATTGCGCTGTTGCCGCAGGGACAGATTGCGCTACTGACCGGCGTCGCACTTGCGCTGGCGGCGTTGCTTTGCATCTTTGCCGAGCCGGCGCTGGGCATCGCACTGGTCATGCTCGCCGGCCCGTTCCAACCGCTTGAACGCATTGCGCTGCAATTGCCCGTCGACAGCGGTCAGGCCATCCTCGGCATCACGCTGCTTGCCTATCTCTTTCGCGCGCTGCTCACGCGCCAGTTGCCAGTTGGCGATGACCAGTCTCTCGCCGTCACGCTCAAATCCCCCATCTCCCTTTCACTCGCGCTTTTCATTTTCATCTGTCTGCTGTCCTTCTTCCCTGCGCATGACTTCTCGGACTGGGTGAATGAGTGCGTCAAATGGCTGCAGATGGCAATCATCGCGCTGCTCGTGGCGAATGAGCCAGATGAGCGCAAGCGCGCGTTGGTCGTTGGGGCGATCCTGCTTTCTGCCGCCGGCCAGGCGCTCTACGGCATCATCCAATCCGATGTGCGCGGTTTTGGACCGAAGGAATTTCAAGTGCTGGGCAGCAAGACCAGTTTCCGCGCCTACGGCACCTTCGAGCAGCCCAACCCCTTCGGTGGCTACATGGGCTTGACCTGGCCGCTCGCTGCCGCAATTGCATTGTGGGCGTTTTTGCAGGTGAAAGGGAGAAAGTGGAGGAGCGTGAGATCACCCTCTCTATTGATCGGGGTTGCTGCGCTCATCATCACGGTGCTGTGCTTGTGGGCGCTGCTGGCAAGCGGGTCGCGCGGGGCATTGATTGGGGCAGGATGCGCAGCGGCGGTGATGGCGCTGGCCTTGGCGCGCAAGCCGGCGCTGTGGCTGGCGCTCTTTGCGCTGGCTGTATTTTTGTTGTTCGCCTTTGACCGCATGGACGTGATTCCCGCCGGTGTGCGCAACCCAATCAGCACCCTGATCGAAGACTATGGCTCACTCGATGTGCGCGATGCTCACATTACACCGATCACCTTTTCAACCATCGAGCGACTTGCGCACTGGCAGGCAGCCATTCGCATGATCGAAGCGAATCCGTGGCTTGGCGTAGGTTTTGGCAATTACGCGCCGGCATATCCCGACTATCGCCTGCAACTGTGGGAAAACGCACTCGGCCACGCGCACAACTATTACCTCAATGTTTTTGCCGAGACAGGCGCAATCGGTTTTGTCGCGTATCTCTTGTTCTGGCTTGCGGCTTTCGGCGTGGCTTTTCATGTCGTGCGGCGCATGAAGCCGAGCCGTTGGCACGCTGCATTGGCGCTGGGCGCATTGGGCGCGTTCGGTCATGCTGCCGGCCACCACCTTTTCGACAACCTCTACGTTGCCAATATGCACATGCTCATCGGCGCGTATCTTGGTTTCGCCATCGCGGCGCAAATGAATGCGCAAAAAAAGCCGCACACCTGAAAGCGTGCGGCAGTCTTCAATTGTCAAAAAGAAACGGTTGCGCTCAGCCTGGCTGTGCGCCGGCGTCAGCGCCTTGAGGCTTCTGCATCGGCAGGACAGGCACATGGGTGGTGAAGCTCACATGCTCGGGGTTGCGCCACTCCAGCAGCGTTGACCAGCCATCGGTGGGCGGGTCGTGCAGGTAGTTTTGCAGCATGCCGCGAAACTCAAACCCATTGCGCAGTTGCGTGCTGAGCGTGCTGTCATAGATCAGGCCGGCCTGCACATAGCGCGCATATTCATGCGCCGACATCACATGCTTGTACTTGGCAAAGCCGGGAATCATGCCGCCGATCACCTGGCCGCGCAGTCCGAGCTGCTTGCACAGCGCTTTGCGCGCTTCGTGGAACAGGCGGGCAATGCCCATGCCGCGAAACTCGGGATGCACGCACATATCCACGCCATAGTAATAATTGCCGCGAGGATTGTGGCGCGTCAGCCAGCCGCCGGCGACGGCGTCAATGAAGTTGTGATGCTTGAAGTTTTCTGGATCGATGCGGTCGAAGTGGGTGAGGAACCCTGCGGTGGTGCCGACGATGTCGCCGGTCTCTCTGTGAACGGCCATGAACTGGCCTTCGGGGAAGATCTGAACATGCTTCAGGAAGTGAGCAGCAGAGAACTGCTCATCGACGGCCAGCGTGGGATAGCACAGCGGTTGCAGCGCGGCGCACGCTTTAGCGTATTCAGCTTGGGTGTGACGGATATCGATTACACTCAAGACGCCTCCTTTTGTCGCGTAATCGCGACATGGCGCTTCTCCTCTATTTTGCGCAAGAGAAACGTGCAGGGACTATACCCCAGCGCCCTGAATTTGCCTCGAATCGTTTTGTTTGTGTGTGAAATTTGCAACAATCGTGCGCGATCTTTCTGGCGTCCTATGTCCTCAAGGTGGCGTCCTTGCGAAACCACGTGTCTTGCATGCGGATAAAGCGGCGGGTGGCGCGCTTGATCTCGGCGATGGCGTCACTCATCGACAGGCGGCCAAGCGCAACGCCGGCCATCTCGCGGTAGCCCAGCGCCGACATCGCCGGCAGCCCCAACGCTGCATCGACGTCCATACCGAGCGCTGTAAAACCGGCAAGCAGTTCTTGCGTCTCTTCCAGCCAGCCTTGCTCGACCATCTGCATCAAGCGCGCGTCGGCGCGCGCGTAGAGTTCGTCGCGGGGCGCATTTACGTAGTGCATCTGCGTGCGATAGGGCAGGGGCTGCCGGCGCTGCAGATCACTCCAACGCCGGCCGGTTAATTCCATCACCTCCAGCGCGCGCACTACGCGCCGCACATTGCGCGGGTCGATGGTCGCGCCGGCGGTCGGGTCGCGTTGTGCCAACTCGGCAAACAATGCGCCGGCGCCGTGCTGTTCGCCAAAGCGCAGCCACTTCTTGCGCAGCGCCTCATCCGGCGGCGCCTCCGGCACCTGCCAGCCTTGCAGTAAGGCGCGAATGTATTGGCCGGTGCCACCGACCAGCAGCGGCGTCTTGCCTCGCGCCGTCACGTCATCAATGACCGCTCGCGCCAGCCGAACGTACTCGCTGAGCGAGAAAGACTCGTGCGGCGCGCGCAGATCGATCAAATGATGTGGAACGGCGCGCTGGTCTGCCAGCGAGGGCTTGTTCGTGCCAATGTTCATGCCGCGATAGACGTGGCGCGAGTCGGCGGAGATGATTTCGCCGCTCACGCACGGCGCCATCTCCATCGCCAGCGCCGACTTGCCGGCGGCGGTCGGACCGATGATGACGATCAAATCGGGCAGATCAGGCATGTTGGATGTATTGTATGAGCGCCGGCGCAATGACCTTGACGCGCCATCAGCAAAGACGGTAGAATCACCTGCTTTCAGGCGTTGGGGTAACACGGGCCGATGTAGCTCAATTGGCAGAGCAATCGATTTGTAATCGATAGGTTACGGGTTCAACTCCCGTCGTCGGCTAGTAGAATGGCGGCATCGCTGTTCGTCATGGGTCGATGTCCCGAGCGGCAAAGGGGGCGGACTGTAAATCCGCTGGCAATAGCCTTCGCAGGTTCGAGTCCTGCTCGGCCCACTGTTTTGCCCACGTAGCTCAGTTGGTAGAGCACACCCTTGGTAAGGGTGAGGTCACCGGTTCAATCCCGGTCGTGGGCTTTGGTCTGATCATTGGTAACTAGTAATTAGTAACTAGTAAAAGATGAAGCACCAATGACCTAGAACCCGTTACTAATTACAAATTACTGAGGCAAATAGGAAATGGCGAAAGAGAAGTTTGTACGGAACAAGCCGCACGTGAACATAGGGACGATGGGGCACATCGATCACGGGAAGAC
>JBDHWI010000015.1:0-44038 GCA_039810125.1 Thermoflexales bacterium
AATCATGCCAGCGTGTCATGGAAGCCGTACGACATCTTCAAGAACGACTGGACGATCGTGGGCAGTTTCGCGCTGTGTTACACGTTCCAACAGGCCGTCGCGTGGATGGAGGCCGGCATGATCGACGTGAAGCCGCTGGTCAGTCACACGCTGTCGCTGCGTGAATTCCCATCAGCGTTTCAGGCATTCGCGAGGGGCGAGACGTTGAAGGTGCATGTGAAACCGTGAGGCCAGGCCCTCAGAGCCAAACTGGCCACTTGGATAGCCGAGCATCGTCGCGTCTGCCGTTGCCGGCGCGTGGCTTTCTCGCTACCCTTAATGCCAGTTCAGATTTGCCGGCTGCCGGCTTCTGAGGCTTGGTCATGTCCAAACGCGCATCACTCGGTTTCTTCACGTCACTTCTTTCACTGGGCGCAGTGGCGCTCGGCGCATACACCTTCCTTCTGCGCCCGTGGCACCTGCGTTGGGGTGCAACAGACGAGGAGGTCAATGCGCACCTCACTGGCGACGATCTCACGCCGCGCCCCAGAATGCAGACCACCCACGCGATCACCATCCACGCGCCGGCGGAGGAGGTGTGGTCGTGGCTGGTGCAGATAGGCCAGGGGCGCGGCGGCTTCTACAGCTATGACTGGATCGAAAACCTGCTCGGCTTGAGGATGCACAACGTCGATGAGATCAAGCCGGAGTTGCAGGAGTTGCACGCCGCCGATCAGGTGTCGCTCGCGCCCGACGGCAAGACCGCCCTGCCCATCGACATCATCATCCCCAACCGCGCCATCGTCCTGCATGTCGAAGACGCCCGCCTCACGCCCTTTGCGGTGATGCAACCCGGCCTGTATCGCAGCCTGACGTGGAGCTTCCACCTGCGAAAGATTGACGACCACACCACGCGGCTGATCGAGCGCACGCGCGCCGATTGGGATGACACCTGGCAGAATCGGATGATCGTGCATGGCTATTCCGAGCCAGGCGCATTCATCATGCAACGCGGCATGTTGCTGGGCATCAAGGCGCGCGCTGAGCGCCGCGCGCACGAGAAACCTGCCGCGCAAGTTGCAGCATAGACGACTGCGCGCATGTGACACGCTTCGCGCGCGAATCCGCCCATCGCATCGCCTCACCCGTTACAATGGCCGGCGATTCAACAGGAGACAAATCCCCATGAGCTATATCGATACTGTTTTTGCGCGCGAAATTCTCGACTCGCGCGGCAACCCGACCGTGGAAGTGGACGTGGTGTTGGAGGACGGCACTTACGCGCGCGCCAGCGTGCCCAGCGGCGCCAGCACCGGCGAGCACGAGGCGGTGGAACTGCGCGACGGCGACAAGGGCCGCTATGGCGGCAAGGGCGTGAAGAAGGCGATCAACCACGTCAACACCGAGATCGCCGCCGCGCTTGAAGGCTGGGCCGTGACCGATCAGACCGGCATCGACAAGCTGTTGCTGCAACTCGACGGCACTGAGAACAAAGCCAACCTCGGCGCGAACGCGATTCTGGGCGTGTCGCTGGCGGTGGCGCGCGCGGCTGCCGGCAGCCTCGGCATGCCGCTGTATCGCTACATCGGCGGCGTGAACGCGCATGTGCTGCCGACGCCGATGATGAACATCCTCAACGGCGGCAAGCACGCCGACAAAAGCACCGACTTTCAGGAATTCATGGTGCTGCCAGTTGGCGCGACAACTTTTGCCGAAGCGCTGCGCATGGGCGCCGAGGTGTATCACTCGCTCAACAAAACCTTGAAGGGCAAGGGCTATGGCACGAACACCGGCGACGAGGGCGGTTTTGCGCCCTCGCTGAAGAGCAACGAAGAGGCCATCGAAGTCATCCTTGAGGCCATCACGAAGGCCGGCTACAAGCCCGGCGAGCAGGTCGCCATCGGCCTCGATCCAGCCAGCAGCGAATTGTTTGAAAACGGCAAATACGTGCTGACGAAGGATGGCAAGACGCTGAACAGCGAGGAGATGATCGCGTACTGGATGAATTGGATTCGCCAATATCCAATCGTGTCGATCGAGGACGGCCTGGCTGAGAACGACTGGGCCGGCTGGACGAAGTTCATGGCCGAGGCCGGCGACAAGGTGCGCCTGGTTGGCGATGACCTGCTCGTGACCAACGTCAAGTTCGTCGAGAAGGCCATCCAGCAGAAGGCCTGCAACGCGCTGCTGTGCAAGGTGAACCAGATCGGCAGCCTGAGCGAGACGATTGCGGCGGTGAACATGAGCTTGCGCGCCGGCTGGGCAGTGGCCGTGTCGCACCGCAGCGGCGAGACTGAGGACACCACCATCAGTGACCTGGTCGTGGCGCTGAACACCGGCCTGATCAAGACCGGCGCGCCGGCGCGCGGCGAGCGCACAGCCAAATACAACCAGCTCCTGCGCATCGAGGAGGAGTTGGGCGATGCGGCAGTCTACGCCGGCCGCATGGCGCTGAAGTAAGTCGCCAGCCTGATCAATCTGCCAGACCTGACAGGCTCTTGAGGCCTGTCAGGTTTTTTTCGCTCACACACATCTCATTCGCATCGCGAGAATAGCCGCCATGATCGTGATTTTGTCTGCCGGGTTGATGGCGCTGTGGGGCGCGACGATCGCAGTGGGCGTCGCGCTGATTGTCCGACGCCGCTTTGTGCTGGGCGCGCTGCTCATCCTCGAAGGCGCGCTCGCCACCGCCGCGCAGTACGCCCTCAGCACCATCCCGATGGGCATCGGCGACCCACTGCTGCGCGTGACGCGCAGCGAATTGCTGATTGCCGCCGGCGTCGGCGCGATTGCCTTCGCCATCACGCTCGCCGTCTTGCTGCGCAAGCGCGATGCAGCCACGAACGCCTTCAAATCAAAGCCGGCGGCCATTGCTGCGCCGTTGCTCATGCCGCTCCTCGCCGCCGGCGCGCTGTATGGCCTGAGTCAACTCAGCATCCCCGAGCGCGAACGCGAGCGCGACCCCAACAAGCGCGCCATCGAGATGCCCGCCGGCTTCAGCGCAAACCTCTATGCGCACGACATCCCGGACAATCCGACCGCCATGGCCTTTGCGCCGGGCGGCAGGCTCTTCATCGCTGACATCAGCGGCGCGATCTGGCAGGGCGAGGAGATCAGCGGCGCCCACACGCTCGGCGCAGTGACCAAATTTGCCGATGGCTTCAACCTGATCACCGGTTTGGCCTGGCGCGGCGACGAGCTGTATGTGTCGAGCGCCGGCAAGGTGGAGGCGTTGCGCGACACCAACGGCGACGGCACGGCGGATGCGCGCCGCACACTGGTGGATGGGCTGCCGGCGCTGATCTTCATGCCACACTCGAACAATGCGCTCACGTTTGGGCCAGATGGCCGGCTCTACTTCGGCGTGGGCGCGACGAGTGATGGCGGCAGGGAGACGCGCCAATATGCCGCGTCGATTCTGTCGATCAGCCCCGACGGCGGTGATGTAAAGGTCGTCGCCACCGGCTTCGGCAATCCATTCAAGGTCGCGTTCAACAAGGCCGGCGACCTGTTCAGTGGCGACAACCAGGGCCTCGCCTCACCGGATGGCGCGCCGCCGCCCGACGAATTCAACTACATCGCGCCGGGCGGCGATTACAACGACCTCGATTTGAACAACGCGGCCGCGCGCGAGCCGCTCGTGCAATTCCCCGTCCATGCCACGCCGGTCGGCATGGCGTTCTACGAGGGCGACACCTACCCGCCGGAGTATCTCGACAACGCCTTTGTCGCCCTGTGGTCGCGCGGCGAGGTGGCGCGCATCATGCTGACCAAGACGCCACAGGGTGATTACCGCGCTGCGCCGGCGGTGTGGGCGAGAGGCTTTTTGTATCCCATCGACGTGGTCAGCGGGCCAGATGGGAATTTGTACGTCGCCGACTTTGGCACACGCGTGATCTATCGCATCACCTATGACGCATCGCACTGACTTTTTGCGCTCGTGCCGGCGCGCAATTGCGGTGGCGGCATGTGTGCTGATGGGATTCGCGCTGCCGGCGTGCGGCAGTCCATCCACAGAACCCGGCAACCCTGAGCGCGGCAAGGCGCTGTTCAACGCGCCAGTGCAAACCGACCGCGGCGAGATCGAGCCGTGCAGCGCATGCCACGCGATCGTGGCGGGGCAAAAGTCGCGCACCGGCCTTGGCACGAATTTTCATGACATGGGCGCGCGCGCCGGCGGCATGGTGCAAGGGCAAAGCGCCGAGCAGTATCTGCGTGCGTCGATCGTTGATCCCGATGCGTTCCTCGCCGGCAACTTTCAGGACGGCCTGATGTCACGCGAATATGGCAAGCTGCTCACAGCGCAGCAGATCGAGGATCTCATCGCCTACATGCTCACGCTGAAGTGAATTTTGCTGGATAATCTGCATGGTCGCCGGAGCGGTCGAAGCGGTCTTCGACGACCAATGGAGCCGGCTTACGCCGGCACGGAGCGTGGGGCCTGGCTTGGTCTTGCATTGGCGGCCAGGGCCGGCGCCTTTAAGGTTAAGATTGGACAAGAGGCATGTGATGCGGAAGAGCGTGATGATAGCCGTGATGGCCGCCGGCCTGGTGGCGTGCAGCAGCGCGCAGAGCAGCCCAGCGCCCATCGCCACGATTAGCGTGAACAGCAACGCGGCAGCGCAGGGCGCTTCGGTCGCCGTTGCAGAAGCTGCGCAGTTCGCCGGCCCCGTCACCTTCATCGAGTTCTACTCCGAGTGGTGAACGGTGTGCAAAAGCATGGAGCCTATCGTGAATAGGCTGCGGGAAGAGTATGGCGGCAAGATCGTGTTCGCGCGCTACGATGTCGATGCGCCGGCCAGCCAGGAGATGGTGAAGCGCTACCGCATCGTCGCCGTGCCAATCTTTGTGGCGTTGGATGCGCAACAGACAGAGATCAGCCGGCTGGCCGGCGCATATACCTACGCCGACCTGAAGCAAAAACTGGAGAGGTTCGCAACCGAATGACAATCCCGTCCCGGACAGAGGGAGCAGACAACACATGAAATTCTCACGCCGCACCCTGCTCAAGATTGGCTCGCTCGGCCTGGCGCGCGCCATCCTGCCGCCGCTGCCGAAGATGGACTTCTACACCGACGGTGAAATCGCGTTGCCGGCGACGCGCAAACCGGTGCTCGCATTTGCGCGCGCTTTGCAATGGAACGCTGTCTTGCGCAGTGAGCCAAACAGCAGCGCGCCGCAGGTCGGCAGCCTCAAGCGCGACACCGTGCTGCCGATCTTTGCCGAAGTAAAGAGCGATTCCGGCTCGTCATACAACAAGTTGTGGTACGAGGTGGAGGGCGGCTACCTGTATTCCGCGCTGGCGCATCCTGTGCGTTGGCAATTGAACAAGCCGATGACCGACGCCGGCGAGAAAGGCTTCTGGGCCGAGGTGACGGTGCCGTTCGTCGATTCACGCAGCGCGCCGTCGGTCAAAGCGCCGGCGACCAAATATCGCTACTACGGCGGCACGACCTACAAGGTCATCAAGGCCTTGAAGACGACCGACGCGGCCAAAGACGCGCAAGACAAACCGCTGCCGTTCAGCGGCAGCACCGATTGGTGGTATCAGATCGAGGACGAGAGCTTCCCCGGCAAATACTTCGTGCCGGCATCTCATCTGCGCCCCATTGGTCAGGCCGAATTCACGCCACTCTCGCCAAACATCGATCCGCAGGAGAAGAAGCTGGTGGTCAATCTCAAGGCGCAGATGCTGCACGCCTATGAGCGCGATGTGGAAGTGTTCAACTGCCGCACCGCCACTGGCACCTATTTCAAAGACGTGGAAACCGGCGAGATGAAGGATTACACCACCACGCCAGGCAACTGGAACGTCTTTCGCAAGACGCCCAGCCAGCACATGTATGGCGGCGCGGTTGGCGACGATGAATCGTTCGACCTGCCGGGCATTCCGTGGGTGAGCTACTTCACCACCAGCGGCATCGCCGTGCACGGCACATACTGGCACAACGACTACGGCATTCCGCGCAGCCACGGCTGCGTGAATGTGACCAGTGAAAACAGCAAGTGGGTGTGGCGCTGGAGCCTGCCGGCAAATCAGTATGACGAGCGTTACATCACGCTGGACACGAAGCAGCGCAAGGATGCCAGCGCCGCCACGCTTGTCGTCGTGCAGTGAGCTTGAGCGAGATTGGTGCAAATCGCGCAAAGCATCCTGCTTTTTGAGGGGATTGCATTTGCAGTTCATCCTGCGGGATTTATCATGCAACCGTCATGAACCTCAACGACCTTGACACTCCCGCGCCATACGTCGATCTTGACGCTTTCGAGCGCGACCTGCACAAGTTGCAAGCGTATCTCTCGCAGCACAACATCGCCAATCGCCCGCACATCAAGACGCACAAGAGCGTGGCGATTGCGCAGATGCAGATAGCCGCCGGCGCCGTCGGCGTCACCTGTCAGAAGCTGGGTGAAGCCGAAGTGATGGCCGCCGGCGGCATCCACGACATCTTCCTGCCCTACAACATCATCGGCGACACGAAGCTCGGCCGGCTGGTCGACCTGATGGCACAGGCGACGATGAGCGTGACTGCCGACTCGCTCGACACGATTCAAGGGCTGAAGAAAGCAGCAAAGCAGGCTGGGAAGCCACTCACCGTGTTGGTGGAATTCGACTGTGGCATGGGGCGCTGCGGAGTGCAGACGCCGGTCGAAGCCGCGACGCTCGCCCGCGCCATCGCCGGCGATGACCGGTTGCGCTTCGGTGGCTTGATGACCTATCCCAACCGCGCTGAGATGAACGCGTTCGTGCGCGCCACGCGGGATCTGCTGGCAAAGGATGGCATCACGATTGCGCGCGTGAGCGGCGGTGGCACGGCCTGCATGTGGCAGGCGCACACGCATCCCGAACTGACTGAGCATCGCGCCGGCATGTATATCTTCGGCGACCGCAACATCCTGCAGGCCGGCGCCATGACGCTGGACGAAATCTCATTTCGCGTGGCGGCGACGGTGGTGAGCCGGCCCACTGAGGCGCGCGGCATCGTGGACGCCGGCAGCAAGACACTCTCGTCCGATTTGCTCGGTCTGGTGGGTTATGGCCTGATCGTGGAATACCCTGAAGCGCGCATCGTGGCGCTGTCGGAAGAGCATGGCACTGTGGACTTCTCAGTCTGTGCTGCCAAGCCGCGCATCGGCGAGCGCGTGACGATCATCCCCAATCACGTATGCCCGGTGGTGAATCTGTTCGACGAGATCACACAGGTGCGCGCCGGCGAGGTGGTTGGCGTGTGGCGAGTGGATGCGCGCGGGAAAGTGAGATGAAAGCAAAACCCGCCCCAAAGTTGGGCGGGTTTTGCTTTCAATCCAGCATCTTGCACTGGTAGTCGGTGACGAAGTTGCCGAGTTTCTCGACCAGACCCAACCATTCGCCGCTGTTCAGCGCCTCTCGCAGCGTGTCAGCATCTGCGGCCACGCCAGGCATGATGATCTGCGGGCCTTCGCCATAGGTCGTGTACCACGCTTCGGTCAGCCGCACGCCCATCTTCATGATCTTTGGCGCGAATTCGTGCACGATGAATTCAAAATAGGCTGCCTCTTCATCCGTGCGAATGTTCCAACTGAAAACCAATCTCACCATGATTGTGCAAGGCCGGCGCCGCGCGTCAGCTCTTGTTCTCCAGCAGCACCACCTGCGTGTCCTCAGGCAATTGGCTCTTGGTGATTTTCAACGATTCCTGCGCTTTCGGGTTCGTCAGGCCCATCTCTTTCAGGAACTTGGCCAGGTTGTCGTTGCCTTTCACCCCGTGACCCATCGGCACCACCACGCTCGGCTCGATCATGCTGATGATCTCGGAGGCTTGCGCAGGGTTGAGCTCGTTCTCACCGCCAATCGGCACCAGCAGCACGTTCACCGTCTCCAACGCGTCAATCTGCGATTGCGTCGGCACGAAGGCCAGCCCGCCCAGATGCGCCACGCTCAACCCGTCAAAATTGAAGGCATACACGGTGGTCTTCGGCGCCTCGGTCTTCTTGTCCGGCTTCATCGCCACACCGGTGATGAACACGCCGCCGATCTCGTATTCGCCCGGGCCAGTGATCTTGCGCAAGTCGCCGCGCTGCGCGCCGACGATGGCGTTGACATTGTTGTGCTGCGCATCGTCGCGGCTGACCGTCACCACATCAGCCTTCAACTTCAAGCTGTCGCCCTTCGCTTCGTATGGATCCGTGACCACGGTGAGCGTCGCGCGCTCGGTCATGCGGAAACAGCTGTGCCCGTACCACGTTAGTTCCATTTGCGTTCATTGTATCAGCCGGCCTCGTTGCAGGCGTGCCGGCGAATCACTCCCGAACGTCATTATCGCCTGTAACGTTTTGCCCGATCGCGCATCTAACATCTGAAACCCGTGCAAAAGAGAGAGGAAATCATGAGCAACGCAATGGTCTTGACGGACGCAAATTTTTCGAGCGACGTGGAGCAGGCCAAGGGCCTGATGCTGGTCGATTTTTGGGCAACGTGGTGCGGCCCGTGCCGCGCCATTGCCCCGGTGATCGAGCAGATTGCCGATGAAAACGCCGGCACGCTGAAGGTGGGCAAGCTGGATGTGGACAGCAATGGCGAAATCGCCATGCGCTACGGCGTGATGAGCATCCCGACGCTGATTTTGTTCAAGGATGGCGAGCCAGTGAAGCGCATGGTGGGCGCAATGCCCAAGCCGGCGCTGATGGCGCAGCTCAAGCCCTTCATGAACTGAGGGCGCAATTGGACAGAGCGCGAGGAGTGGAGTTACACATTCACGCAGATGAGCGCGGGTTGCCCTGCTCATCTGCAAGGCAGGAATCATGGAGCGAATAAAACCTGAGTTGGGCGCCGGCGTAGAGATGGCGCTGCCTTTTGACGAGGCGATGGCGCGCACGAAAGCTGCGCTGAAGGCCGAGGGCTTCGGCGTGTTGACTGAGATCGACGTGCGCGAGACAATGAAGCAGAAGCTGAACGTCGATTTTCGGCGCTACGTGATTCTCGGCGCATGCAACCCGCCGCTGGCGCATCAGGCGCTGAGCGCGGATCTGGAAGTGGGCTTGCTGCTGCCGTGCAACGTGGTGGTGTATGACGCCGGCGCCGGCAGGACCGCAGTGCGCATCGCCAATCCTGAAGCCATGTCGCTCATGCTCGACGACTCCACCTTTGCGCCCATCGCCGCGCAGGCCAAAGAGAGGCTGGATCGCGTCATCGACGCGCTTGGCTCATCGCTTCAAAGGTAGAAATTAAAAGGCAAAGAACCCAAAATGGCTGAAAAACAACACACTCTCGCCAAATGGCGCGACCACATGACATTCGATGCGACGACGACGACCGGTCACCACATCGTGATGGATGCCAGCAAGGAAGCTGGCGGCGACGACCGCGGCCCGAAACCGATTGAGCTGTTGCTCACGGCACTCGCCGGCTGCACCGGCATGGACGTGGCGGCTGTTTTGCGCAACAAGAAAGAGCCTTTCGAGGGGCTGGAAGTGCTGGTCGAGGGCCAGCGCGCCACAACCCACCCGATGATTTACACCGAGATCGATGTGCTGTATCGCATCTACGGCAATGTGAAGAAAGAAGTTGTTGAGCGCGCAATTCAACTTTCGGTCGATAAATACTGCGGCGTCGGCGCGACCTTGCAGGAGGTGGCGAAGATGAATCACCGCTACGAGATCATCGCCAGCAAGCCCGAGCCGGCGTGATTGCAAGGCAGTCCGGGCGCGCTTCATTGCCGTTCGCCGTTTTACGCGCTGGAATGGAGTTCCCCCAAAAGTGCCGCTTGCAATTGCAATGGTCGATGCGTCGTGTTGACGCATCGACCATTTTGTTTTTCCAGCGCGCCGTGCTACCTTCGAGCGCATGGCGCATGAATCACGCATCGTTGCGGTCTGGCGCGAGCGGCTGACGTTTGACGCGACGACCTCCGCCGGCCTGGTCGTGACGATGGATGCCGGCGTTGCGCACGGCGGCGATGATCGCGGGCCATCGCCGATGGAGATGTTGTTGATTGCGCTGGCGGGTTGCGCCGGCCGCACCGTGCTGGACATCTTGCACAAAAAGCGCGAGCCGGTGCAGGGGCTGGAAGTGGCAGTGGCCGGCACGCGCGCCGACACGCACCCAAAAGTTTTCACGCACATCAACATGGCCTTTCGCATCGCCGGCGATGTGAAACCCGAATCGGTTGAGCGCGCGATCCATCTGACCGAGGCAAAGTATTGCCCTGTCAGCATCATGCTGGCCGAGACAGCAGTGATGTCGCATCGATTTGAGGTCGTGAGAGGGCAGCTTTAACGGCTCAGCCGTCAGTCCACAAGCGCCGGCCCAAAAGCAAATCTCGCGTGTTACCATCGCCGGCGATGACAAAGCCTCGCATTCTCATCCTTCACGCTTCCGGCATCAATCGCGATCGCGATGTTGCGCTCGCCTGTGAGATGGCTGGCGGCAACCCTGAGATCGTGCATGTCAACCAGTTGCGCGCCGGCGAGCGCCGCTGGGCCGACTATGACATGCTCGTACTGCCGGGCGGCTTCAGCTATGGCGATGCGCTTGGCGCTGGCCGGTTGACTGCGCTCGACCTGAATGTGTATTTTGCGGATGAGATGCGCGCGTTTGTTGCAGCAGACAAGCTTGTGATCGGCATCTGCAACGGCTTTCAGGCGCTGGTGAAGGCCGGCATTTTGCCGGGCAAAGCGCAATCGGCCACGCTGGCGCGCAACGCGCAAGGTCGATTCGAATGTCGCTGGGTGACGCTGTTGCCAAACCCCGACAGCCCGTGCTTGTTCACGCGCGGTCTGACCGAGCCGATCTATTGCCCGGTGGCGCACGGCGAGGGCAATTTCATCCCGCGCGACGCCGCTGAGCTTGCGGCGCTGCGGACAAATGGGCAGATCGCGCTGACGTATGGAGAAAATGGTGATCAGAGTCCGGAGATGGAGAGGGCGTCTGCGATTCCCTACCCCGCAAACCCAAACGGCTCAGTGGCCAACATCGCCGGCATATGCAACGGACGTGGCAACGTGCTGGGCTTGATGCCGCACCCCGAAAATCACGTTCACGCCTGGCAGCACCCGCGCTGGACGCGCGGCGAAGCCGGCGGCTCCGGCCTGGCGCTGTTCACGAATGGGATCCGGCAATTGCAGAGGGCATGATAAAAATGTGCGGCGCACCCTGGATAACTTCAGAATGCGCCGCGCATCTCTATATGCTGCTCACCGCGTAATCGTGAACGACTCGCCAGCGCTACGACCAAACACTTCGGGGAAGTAGACCAGATCGGCGCTCGCCGGCATCACCTTGAACTGACCAGCGATGCTGGCGCGCAGGACATAGGTATATTCATACGACCCTGCCGGCAGATAGCCCGCAAACGCCGCCACGCGGTTGTCATACACCTCGCTGTGCGCAAACCACCACCAACCCCAGCCGTCTCCCCGGCCGAAGGTCGGCGTGGTCGGCCCGCCGGCGCCATGGCGCTGGCTGGTCTTCAGCGAGCTGTCGATGGCCTCCGCGCCACCCGGCAGCGGGTCGATGATGCGCACGAAATACAGATCGGTTGGCGCAACAATCGTCAGCCGCACGCGCACATTCTGGCCGATGGTTGCGCCGTTGATGGTTGCGCAGGGCTGCCCGGGCTTGGGTTCACAGTCGGCGCTCTCGTATCTGCGTGCAATCACGATGCCACGATTGATCGCCGGTGCGGTGTCTGCCGGCAGGAACGCCCGCAGATGCGCCGTGTAGTACATGCGCCCCTCGCCGGCGCCGCGCTCGAACGCCAGCGCATTGGGCTGATCGCGCAACAGCTTCATCATCGCCACGACGCTGCGCTGCGATTCGCCTTGCGGGTTGGCCGCGCCTTGCAACAGTGCGCCGTCGTTCAACGTCACCCGCCAGTTGAAGGCGCTGGTCTTCTCGCCAGTCGCAACGATCCAATCGGCGAAAGCGGTGATGGCCCACTCGGTCTCTTGCGTGGTCTCCCACATATCGCCGGCGCGCGCGGCCATCAGCCAGCGCACCACGTTGGGCGCAAGCGCGCTCTGCGCATCCAGCCTGGCCAATGCCGAGAGGATGATTGCCGTGCTGCGCGTGTTGCTGTTGAAGTTCATCCAATCCTGCTCGCGCTCGGTCCATGACATGCCGGTGGCGCTGGTTGTCGCGGCATTGGTCAGGTCAGCCAGCAAGGTCTTGATGCGCTCATCCCCGTCGTTCACCTTCTGCAAGGCCATCGCCAGCAATGCCTGTCCGTAATAGCCAAGCTTTGCGCGCTGCTCGTAGAGCGCGCTCAGGCGACCGCTGTCACCCTTGCCGGCTTCGGCCTGGGCAAAGAGGATGTATGCCTGCCGGTTGGCTGCGCTTGTGTCAGACAATTCACCCGCCGGCTTCAACTGCGTCAACAGATAGTCATTTGCGCGGGTGAGCGTGTTGGCATCGACCGCGAAGCCGGCATCGCGCGCGGCAGCCAGCGCCAGCACGATATGCGCTGTCACAACGGCCTCGCTTGCGTCGCCGGCCCACCAGCCCCAGCCGCCATCCCTGTGCTGCTCGCTGTAAAGCCGCTGCAATGTGCTTGACACATTGTTCGCGTCGATGGGAGAGCCGGTCGCGCGCGCCATATTCAACTGTCCGAGGATGCGCGACGCAGCCCAGTCTGTGCTTTCGTACGGATATTGCTCAAGCGCCTGTATGCTCTTCAAGGCAGCCGAGCCGAGGCCGGTATCGACCTGCACGCTGAGGTCACCCTGGCCGGTGTCCAGGCGCGGCGGGATGGCGATGAGTTCAAGCTTGCGGCCGGCTTCGCTCAGATCGCCGGCAGTGCCGACAGTCTCTGGCGCAGCATATTTCAAAATGGGAATGCCGTTGTTCTGCGCACTCGCAAGACCGGGCATGGCGCTGTCTTGCAGACCGCCGGCGCTTGCAGTCATCGTGATCTCGGCGGATGGCGCATCCATCACCGTGACAGTCCAATCCACCCGCGCCGAGCCGCCGGCTGGCACATTCACATTTTGAATCGCGCCGCCATTCACCAGCGTCAAGCCGGTCGATGCAATCGCCACCTGCGCATCCAACTCGGCAGTGGTGTTGTTGTTCACCACCGCGCCAAGCGTCACAGTGTCGCCGGCGACGAAGAAACGGGGCGTCACGGGCCGCACCAGCAGCAATTTAGTCGAGATCACGTCATTGGTCGCATCACCCACCTGCGTATCATCCGTGAAGGCGCGCGCCGTCATCGTCCATGTGGTCAGGTTGTCGGGCAGGACGATCGACACCTGCGCGTTGCCGGCGGCGTCGGTGAGCAGGGTGTCGTTCCAGTAGGCGGTGTCTTTGAAGTTGCTGCGCGTGAACTGCGCATCTGCGCTGGCCTCGCCGCCGCCACCGCCGCCCTTTGCCTCATCCGCAGCCACTTTGTCTGTGATGCGATCAACGTTGACCGAGAGTGTATCGGCCGTGCGGATGCTGAGCGGCCGCTCGCCGTAGAACGCGTCCAGCGGCGCCGGCACATTCGGATCGGTCAGGCTCAACACGGCCTTGTCGACCAGCGCGAGCGACACCTCGGCCTGCACCGGATTGCCGTTCACATCGGTGACGTGGATGCTGTATGTGGCTGTGTCGCGCGGCGCATATTGCGGCTTGTCCGGCGTGATCGTCACGTTCAGCGCAAACGCCTTTGGATCAACCTTGAAACTGGTGTAGCCCAGCTTGAACGAGGCGACTGGATTCTGGTTGTCCACGCCGCTGACGATCAGCACCGACACAAACACGTTTGGCGCAAATGCATCAGTGATGGGGATCTCCAGCACATCGCTGTTGCTCTGCAGGGTGATGGTGCGCCGGTCGAGGAAGCCGCCGCGTTCGATGGTAAGCAGCGCATTGCGCGGCCCCTGGAATGGCGACGGCACCAGCACCTTCGCAGTCTCGCCGACCTGATACGCAGCCTTGTCAGCCTTCAACTCGATGCGGTCGTTGTTCTCCACGCGCCAGGCCACGTATTCGCCGGCGGATGAAACATATACCGAAGTCGCGCCGGCCACTGCGTCTGCGCCGCTCGCAACAATGCGGTATCCGCCACCCTCTTGCGGTGCGTAAGTGGCAATGGCTTTGCCATCGGCATCTGTCGTGATCGTGGTCGAGAACACTTCGGTGTCGCTCGGCACACTGGTGTAGAAGATGCTGCCGTACTGATCCTGCTCCTGGGTGGTGAACCACTGGCGCTTGTTGAACGCAACTGCGCCGGTTTGATTCGCCAGCGGGTTGCCCTGCCAGTCCACCGAAATTACATTCGCCACAATCTCATCGCCGGCGCTGAACACATACCCATCCGTGCCGACGCCAAAGTAGTGCTTGCCCTTGTGAACGACTGCGCTCGCCCGCGCCGACACGCTCTGGTCATTCACATCAGTCACGCTGGCTTCGAGGGTGAAGGTTGCGCTGCCCTTGTGCTTGCTCAGATCCGCCGGCACGCTGATGATCAGCCTGCCGTTGGCGTCGGTCGTGCCCTGGCCGCTGGCGATGAGTTCATTGAATCCTGGGCTGCGCGGATAGAAGTCAACGATGTCGTCATAGTCGCCGAAGCTGTAGTCGCCCGGGCCGGTGTAGCGATTGAAGGAGTAATTGCTCGTCAGCAGCGACCATTGCACCTTTGCGTTGGCAACGTTGCCACCGAAGAAATACTTCACGTCGAGCGCAGCGTTGATCGTCTCGCCGGCGAGGTAGTCTGCCTTGTCGGTTGTCAGGCTGACCTCAAATTCCGGCGTGCGATAGGCAGACACGAGGAATGGCACGCCATAGTAGCTGCAAACTGATCCCTCCTTATCCTCCTGCTGCGAGGGAGCCGGCACGCATGCTTGCAGGTAGTACTGCCCGGTCGCTGCGCCGTTGTCGATGGCGAATTGGCCGGTGAACATGCCGCTTGACGATAGTTGCACCGACTGACTCAACACTTGCTGCCCCTGCATGTTGTTGATGGTGAGTTGCACCGCCGGCACGTCTGCCGGCAGCGAATAGCGCGCGTCATCGTCGACGCGCACCACACCTTTGAAGAACACCATCTGCCCAGGGCGATAGATCGGCCGGTCAGTGAAGAGATAGGCAAAATACGGCTCAGCGCGATAGCGTCCGGGCAGGTTGAATTCGTACGGATTGATGCCGTCCGACATGTCGCTCCACACCACGCCGAAGGTGCCGCCTGGCTCGCCGATGACCGAATACAGCAGGTTGTAAGGCCGATAGGTGATTGGAAAGGTGACGAAGGCCTGGCCGGCGTCGTTGGCGTCGCCACTCGTGGCGGCCTTTGCAATCTCGCTGAAGGTGTTGTCGAAGAAGGTCACTTCCACGCCCGACACAGGCTCCCCAGTGTTCAGGTTGGTCACCCATGCCAGGCCGTCGCGGTCACCGCGCTTCTGTGAGATGTGCAAATCGGTGACGATGAGAATGTGGCGCAGCGGCTGAAAATTTTTGTCGAGCGCGAGGATTTCTGGCGAGCGCATGGTCAGCAGGTAGATGCCGGTGGGCAGTGAGCCGCCGGCCTCATCCAACTGCAACTTCACATTCTTGCTCTCGTTCAGCGCCGAATCGCCGGTCACGCTCCAGGTGCGCAGCACGCTCTTTTCGTCGGGCTTGAAGTTGCGCAGGTTGTTGTAGGCATCGCTTGCGCCAGTGAAGTTGAACAGGTCTTGCGGCGTGAGGCTCACCAACTCCAGGTCGAGCTTGGTGACATTGCGATAGCTGGCGAACAACTCAGTCGCGCGAGCGGCGTTGTAGGTGCCAAACAAGCCGCTGGTCTGGAAGGCGATGTAGGGTGAGAGCGGGCCAGTGTTGAAGCGCAATTCGGTCTCTTCACCGAGCGGCACGCCGTATTTGTCGGTGATGTTTGCGCCGATCACGACCCGATACGATGATGAGGGCTTCCAGTTCAGGCTGAGGTTGAACTCATTGCTGGTCGGATCATAGTAGCTGTAGACGTTGGTCAACGAAATCGCCGGCTCCACTGTGAGGTTCGGCAGGATCGTGGCGACCGACATCGGTGCGCTGAAGCGAATGTTGAGGCCATAGGTGGGATCGAAACGCGTGGCGCCATCCTGCGGTCTGGTGCTGAGCACCGCCGGCAGGGGGATGACCGTGAACAGCGAGCGATACAACTCCTGCGTGGCGCCGCTGCCGGCAGCAGCCTTCGCGCCAGCGTTCATCGTGACGGTGTAGGTTGCACCGCGCTGATAATCCTCGCCTGGCAAAAAAGTCATCACTTCGCCAGGCAGGGAAGTTACCATGCCATCAGCCTGCGCGGTTTCCGCCGATGCTGGCTCGAAGTCGGGCTGTTGCTCCTGCGGTTGCTCATCGCTCCATGCAAATGCGCCTTGCACCGCCGGCTCAATCACAAACGCAGCCTGCGCGCTGGCATGATCCATCTTCTGGCTGAAGGTCACGCTGATCGGCTGACGCAGATCGACGTTGGTCGTGCTGCCATCTGGTGTGACAGACCTTACGACCGGCATGGCAACGGTGAACACCCAACTGTATTCCGCGTCGAGCAATGCCCCAGTGGTGTCTTGCAAGCCAGGCGGCACTTTGGCCTCATAGGTCGTGCCGGCTTGCAGCGGCTCGCTGGGCTGAAAAACGTAGATGCTTGTGTTCAGCCATTGGCCGGCGCCTTGGATGGCCGGCGAGAACTGCACCGGCTGCGGCAAACTCGCCTGCTCGCTCAGCGTCGTCAGCGAGACAACCGGGCGGTTGAAGATCACGGTGATGGCTGCATCAGCGGCCACATCTTGGGTGCCATTGCTGGGGATGGTCTGCGCCACCGCCAGATTACCAATCGTGTTCACGGTAAATTGCTCGGGTCGCGCCAGGGCCATGCCCTTTGCGCTTTTCGCATCAGTTGTCAACGCCACGTCATAGCGCGTTGCGCGCGTCCACGCCATCGCCGGCGTGAAGGTCACTGCGTTGTCGGCGCTCCATGCCAGTTTGCCCTCGACCGTGCTGCCGTCGCTCGCCTTCACGCTGAGCGCCTTTTCAACGGAAGCACGATCCATCGGCTGATCAAACAGCAGTTGCAGCGGTTTGTCGACCGGCAACTCTTCGCCAGTCACCGGGCTGCGATCGACCAGAACGGGGTTGCCGAGCGGGCGCGGCGTGGGTGTGGGGCCAGCAGCGGCCGGCGGGTTGAACTCTACCGTGATCTGGGGCGTGGTTTGCAGTGCAGGCTCCGATGGCGCTGGCGTGGGGCTGGGTTGCCGGCAGGCGGTCAACAACATCGAAGCGACAAGGCACAAACTGAAAATGCGGACTGTCAGAGTTTTGTTCATGACACAACCACCTCACGCGGGCAACACAAACCCTCGCGTCAATCGGTTTGATTATCGTTCAATGCCGGCGCGATTCAACCGCGGCTTCATCGGGTAAAGTGAGCGTGCCGGCAGATGAGACGCGTGGCATGACTGTTGTGACAAGTCATATGTGTTGCTATCCTTCCTCAACAACCATGTCGCATTCATATCGCATGTGAGGCCCACCGATGAACAAGCAAACCTTGAGCGGCAAGTGGCAGTTTCGCCAGGCCGGCGCCGCTGAATGGCTGCCGGCGACCGTCCCCGGCGGCGTGCATTCCGATCTCCTCGCGCTCGGCAAAATCCCCGATCCCTTCGTGGCCGACAACGAGTTGCAGGTGATGTGGGTGGCTGAATGCGATTGGGAATATCGCCGCTCCTTTGCCGTGGACGCCGGCATGTTGAAGCAGGATCACCTCGCCCTCGTGTGTGAAGGTCTCGACACGCTCGCCGACGTGTATCTCAATGACGTGTATCTCGGCCACGCCGACAACATGTTTCGGCGCTGGGAATGGGAGGTGAAGGCGCATCTGCGCAAGGGTGAAAACGAGTTGCGCATTCTCTTCAGTTCGCCAGTGCGCTACATCACTGCGCGGCAGGCCGAGCTGGCGCTGGAAGCCGGCGGCGACATCCCCGGCGGGCCGCATCTGCGCAAGGCGCCATGTCACTGGGGTTGGGATTGGGGTCCCAAGCTGCCGCCCATCGGCATTTGGAAGGATATTCGGCTCGAAGGGTTCACGGCGCGGCTGGAAGATGTGCATCTGCGGCAACGCTTTGCGCAGCCAAACGCCGGCGGCGCAGCCACGATCAGCGCCCACATCGAAGTGTCGGAATACGATGGCGACGAACTCTTCGCCACGCTGGTAGTCAAAAGCCCGGAGGGTCAAACATGGTCGGCAAAAGAGAAGTTGCTGTGCCTGATGGCCGGCATGAACCGCTTTGCCGATCTTGAAATTGACATCCTTGAGCCGCAGTTGTGGTGGCCAAACGGGCTCGGCCCCTCGACCCCTCAACAAGCTCAAGGTTCAGGGCAACCGCTCTACGACGTGGAAGTGCGCGTGACAAAGGGCAAGACGATACTCGATCAACGCGATTAC
The DNA here is from genome assembly GCA_039810125.1 of Thermoflexales bacterium. Lineage (GTDB taxonomy): Bacteria > Chloroflexota > Anaerolineae > J036 > Brachytrichaceae > JBDHWI01. The sequence goes on from JBDHWI010000015.1 coordinate 18,357, forward strand.
AAGATTGGCTTGCGCGAGGTGGCTCTGCGCCAGTCACCGGATCAGTGGGGCCGGGAATTCGTGTTCTACGTCAATGGCGTGCGGCTGTTTGCGAAGGGCGCAAACTGGATCCCGGCGGATGCGCTGCCGACGCGCATCACCGAAGCACACCTTGAGACGCTGATCAAGGGCGCGGCGGATGCGCACATGAACATGCTGCGCATTTGGGGCGGCGGCTATTACCCTGAAGACGCGTTTTACGATCTGTGCGACCGCCATGGCGTGCTGGTGTGGCAGGACTTCATGTTCGCCTGCGGCATCTACCCTGCCGATGCGGCCTTCTCCGAGAATTTCCGCATTGAGGCGATTGAGAATGTGCGCCGGCTGCGCCATCATGCCGCGCTGGCGCTGTGGTGTGGCAACAACGAGATGGAACTAGCCTGGAGCAATTGGGGCTGGAACAAGCCCAACGACCCAGTCAACCAGGGGTTGAAAGCCGGCTACGACCGCATGTTTCACAAGATGCTGCCGGCGCTCATCGCAGACGAAGATCCCGACCACCCCTACTGGCCAAGTTCACCATCTTCGAATCAGCCATTCGACCAGCCCAACAGCCAGGACCTGGGCGATTGCCACTACTGGGATGTGTGGCATGGCCGCAAGCCGTTCACTGCGTATCGCACACAATTCCCGCGCTTCATGAGTGAGTTTGGCTTTCAGGCGTTGCCGCCGCTGAAGACGATTGCGGCCTTTGCACAGCCGGCAGACTGGAACATGACGTCGCACATCATGGAGCATCACCAGCGCAGCGGTTCTGGCAACGGCTTGATGATCGGCCAGATGACTTCCACCTTCCGCATGCCAAAAGACTTTCCCTCGCTCGTCTATCTCAGCATGGTGCTGCAGGCCGAGGGCATCCGCTATGGCGTGGAGCATTGGCGGCGCAATCGCAACCGCGTGAGCGGCACCCTGATCTGGCAACTCAATGACTGCTGGCCGGTGGCGTCATGGTCGTCGCTCGATTATTTTGGGCGGTGGAAGGCGTTGCACTATGCGGCAAAGCGTTTCCACGCCCCGCTGCTGCTGTCGGTGGTGGACGCCGGCAAGACGATGGCCATTCACGTCACCAGCGACCTGACCCAACCCATCGATGCGCTGGTGAAGTGGCGTTTGGAGACGCTGGCCGGCGAGGCGCTGATGCAGGGGGAGCGACTGGTGCGAGCGCCGGCGCTCGCCGACACACTCGTCGGCACACATGATCTCTCGACATGCATCACGCCCACCAACCAGCGTGAGGTCGTCTTTGTCGCAGAGATGTGGCTGGAAGGCCGGCGCGTTGCGCGCAGCGTGATGCCCTTTGTGCCGAGCAAGCATCTCGAGTTGCGCGACCCGCATTTGGCGCTGACATCGCGCATCGAGGGCGGGCAGATCATCATCGATGTGACCGCGCAAGCATTGGCGCGCTTCGTCGTGCTGGAAATCGAGGGCTGCGACGCGGTGTTCAGCGACAACTACTTCGACCTGCCCGCCGGCGAGACAGTGACCATCACCACGCCGGCGCCGGCTGGTTGGGACCACAACAGCGTGGTCACAGCGCGCTCGCTGTACAACTCGTTCGTCTGACGAATCAAATAAGCTCAAACATTCTCAGCCATGACTCAAACCCAGCAAGGAACTCCCTTCACCGTCTACATCATGCAGGCGGCGCACACCGACATTGGCTACACCCATCCGCAAGAGCAGATCGGACTGATGTATCTGGAGCATTACGACCGCGTGCTGGAACTATGCCGGCAGACTGAACAAGCACCGGCAGCGCAACGCTTCAAGTGGACGTGCGAGACCTTCTGGCAGGTGCAACATTACCTCTCGCATCGCCCAGAGCGCGAAGCTGATTTCCTGCATTTTGCCCGCAACGGCCAGATCGAGTTGATGGCTGGCTATCTGCATTTCACCGACCTGATCGACGCAGATGCCTATCGCCGCAGCATTCAACTCGCCGTGGATTACTGCCGCGCTCACAACCTGCCGCTGCGCTGCCTGCTGCATGCCGACATCAATGGCTGGCCGTGGGCCATCGCCGACATCCTGGCCGAATTCGACATCCCATATTTCATGAGCCATGTGCATATTGACAGCGGCACCGACCCGCTGGGCAAGCGCGGCAGCGTGCATTACGCCTGGACGCGCGAGTGGGGTGATGCCTTGCGCCCGGATGTGCCGGTGCGCATGCCACAAGCGTTCTGGTGGGAGGGGCCGCAGGGCGGGAAGGTGCTGCATTTCTTGAATGAACACTATCACCTCGGCAATGTGCTTGGCCTTTCGAGCAATCACCCCTTCGGCGCAGACAAGACGCGCTACTTTCTGGAGACGGATCGGCTGACCGCCGGCGACCTGTACCCCGTCGCCCTGCGCGAAGTGCCGCGCTACATCCAGCGCCTGCGCGAAGACGGCTATCCCTACGATTCGCTGCTCATCAATGCCGGCGGCTTCTATGTTGATAATGCGCCGCCCGATGATCGCTGGCTGCAGATCATCGCGCGCTGGAATGACGAGCATGCTGACATTCGGCTGCGCAGCGCGACTCCGAGCGAATGGCTCGACCATCTGATGACGCTGGACCGTGGAGAATGGCCGGCGCGACGCGTAGCCTGGCCGGATCATTGGGCGCATGGGCTTGGGTCGATGACTGCAAACATGGCGCAGGCGCGGCGCACCCAGCGCCGGCGCGCAAGCGCGATCGCCGTGGTCGAAGCCGCGCAATCAAAGCCGGCAGAGCAGGCATTGGACGTGGCGTTGGAGCAGGAGCGACTCGCACTGGAGCACACCTTTTGCGCGTGGAGCACCACGCGATGGCCGGCTGCGCCAGCCAACCAGTTCCAGCAAATTGTCAAGGAGTTGACCTATCACCGCGCCGAGATGTATTACGACGAGGCCATTGGCAGAGGGTTGCGCGCATTGACCTCGCGCGCAGCCGATGGTGAGCCGCGCCTGTATGCCTTTGCCGGCGAGGGCGCGGCCGGCGGGCTGCGCACACTACATTTTGACAGTGGGGATCTGCGCATCGATCCTGACAAGCACATGCTTGAGGCTGCTGATGGCCGGCGCTTCCCCATTCAACACGACCGCGAGGACCTGCCGCACTTTGTAGCTGTCGTGCAACTCGCGCAGACCGGCTTGAATGCCTTCAGATTGGCGCAGCGCGATACAGCGCCGGCACAGGTCGAATCAGCGCCGCCGACGGCAACACTGTTGACGACTGCATGGCAACTGCGCGCGGACCCAGCCACGGGTTGCCTGACACACTTGCAGGATGCTGCCGGCGTGGACTGGGTCGACGCCGGTCATGCCTATGGCTTTGGGCAGATGGTGCATGAGGCCGTCGTGCATCCGCTCGGGCGCGCGGCCACGTCCAATCTGGCGCGGCTCATTGCGCTGGGGTCGGCGAGCGAGGCGATGCGCCAGCGCTGGGTGGACACGCCGGTGTATGCGCGCAGCACGCCGGCACAGCTCGAGTTTCTGGGCGCGAGTCGCGGCGACGTTTTCGATGCGTTGCGCTTCGAAGTGACAAATGAGCGCCTGGGGCATGCCCGCGTGTCATGGCGGCTGTACCACGCTGCACCCATCGTCGAGCAGGCAATTGAGTGGGCCAAGCTGTGGTGCGACCTGCCGGAGGCCGCATACGTGGCCTTCCCTTTCGCCGGTGCAACAGATATTGCGCTGGAGACGGGCGGTGGTTTCTTCAGGCCAGGCAGTCACGACGCCGGCGGCCAGTTGCCCGGCACCTGCTCGAGCTACTACACCGTGCAGCGTGGTGCGCGCATTGCAAAGGGCGCCGGCGCAACGCTGTTGTGGCTGCCAGTGGATGCGCCGCTGGTCATGCTCAACGAGATTGACTACAACCGCTGGGAAACCGAGCCCTACGTGTGGAACGGCTTTCTCGCATCGATGCCGGTCAATCACTATTGGCACACCAACTTTCCCACCAGCCAGCGCGGCAAAGTCCACCTGCGCTATCGCTTTGCCGGCGCAGGGCAGGCCGGCGATGACATCGATGCGACATTGCCGCTGAGCGCGCTGGGCTGGCGATGATGGTGGCTCCGTCCACAGGGATTACCCGCCGGCCTCGCATCCAATGATGGCGAGGTGCATGCCCTGCTCGCAGTGACGCTTTACTGCGGAGAAGCGGAGAGAAGTGGAGAGAAGTGGAGAAAGGATAGAATTTGTAACGCGTGCAGTTTGCACGCCTGCATGCGAACACGCCTTCAGGCGCGCATATGAAAAGAGGAGAGAGACAGCGTGAAGTTACTGCTTACATCCGCCGGCATCAAAAACGCTAGTATCCACAACGTATTGCTCGATTTGCTCAACAAGCCCATTGCCGAGTGCAACGCGTTGTGCATTCCCACCGCGTCATATGGGCACCCCATGGCCGGCCCGGGCGCAGCATGGCGCTTCATCAGCGGGCAAGAACCCAGGTGCCCCATGTGTGAGCTAGGTTGGAAATCCCTCGGTGTGCTGGAACTGACTGCGCTCCCCAGCATCGATAAGGAGCTTTGGGTGCCTCTGGTGCAGCAGACGGACGTGCTGCTGGTCAATGGCGGCGACCCGCTGTATTTATGCTATTGGATGCGGCAATCTGGCCTGGCAGATCTTTTGCCGGCGCTGCGGGAGACGGTCTGGGTGGGGTTGAGTGCCGGCAGCATGGTGATGACACCGCGCATCGGCGAATACTTCGTCGGCTGGAAGCCGCCCACGGGTGGCGACGAAACGCTGGGTGTTGTCGACTTTGCCATCTTCCCGCATCTGGATCACCCCGACCTGCCCGGCAACACCCTGGCCCATGCAGAAAAGTGGGCCGCCGGCATGAAGACGCCGGCGTACGCAATGGACGATCAGACCGCCATCCAAGTGGTCGATGGCATCGTCAAGGTGGTCTCTGAAGGCCGCTGGAAACGCTTTACGCCCTAGTGAGATAAGGAATCGGACTGCGTAAGGCAGTCCAATTCCTGTTGTTCACCCGCCGGCCATCGCTCCAACGACCATGAACGGCTCTTCGCCCTTTAGCACTGCGTCGGGCAACGGCGCGTCGGGTGATTCGTGCGACCAGTCCTGGCCGCAAGTGAAAAAGCGGATGAAGGCGCGCCGTTCGCCACTGGTGCGATCGCGGATGGTGCCGCGCAGCATCGGGTATTGCGCTTCGATGGCATCCAGCACTGCGCGCTGCGTGACGGGCGCATCAACTTCGATCTGCACCTCGCGCCCCGCATTTGCCAGTGTGCGCAGGTGTTGGGGAAGCGTTACTCGAATCATATCCATTCATCGCCAAAGCACAGAGGCACAGAGAAGAAGATGCTCCGCATCGTTGCCTCGCTGCGCCTCCGTGTTTGAGATTCACAAAGTCTGCACCTCGACCGATAGCACCGCCGGCAGATCATGCACGATGGCGCGCCAATGATCGCCGCCGTCGGGTGAGACATATACCTGCCCGCCGGTCGTGCCGAAGTAGATGCCGCACGCCGGCAGCGCGTCGACGGCCATCGCATCACGCAGCACGTTGACGTAGCAGTCACCCTGTGGCAAGCCTTCGGTCAGCGCTTCCCACGCGCCGCCGCCAGCGCGACTGCGATATACACGCAGCTTGCCTTCGGGCGGGAAGTGTTCGCTGTCGCTCTTGATTGGCACCACATAGACCGTCTCCGGCTCATGCGCGTGCACCGCAATCGGGAAGCCGAAATCGCTCGGCAGGTTGTCGCTCACCTCGTGCCACATCCCGCCGGCATCATCACTGCGCATCACATCCCAGTGCTTTTGCATATACAGCACGCCCGGGCGGTCCTTGTGCATGGCGATGCTATGCACGCAGTGGCCGACGTCGGCTTGCGGGTCGGGCAACTCCCACGGCGAGATCAAGCCCTTGTTGATTGGCAGCCAGGTCGCGCCACCGTCATCGGTGCGGAAAGCGCCGGCGGCTGAGATGGCGACATAGATGCGATTTGCATCAGTGGGATCCTGCACGATGGTGTGCAGACACATGCCGCCGGCGCCCGGTTGCCACAAGCCACCCTTCACCGCGCGCAAGCCAGCCAATTCGTGCCAGGTCTGCCCACCGTCGGTCGACTTGAACAGCGCGGCATCCTCGACGCCGGCGTAGACTGTGTCGGCCTCCGTCAGCGACGGCTCCAGATGCCACACGCGCTTGAACTCCCAGGGGTGTTGCGTGCCGTCATACCACTGGTGCGTGCCGGGCGTGCCGTCATAGTTGAAGGCATTGCCCGCCGGCGACCACGATTTGCCGCCATCATCGCTGCGTTGAATAACCTGTCCAAACCAACTGCTGGTTTGTGATGCATAGATGCGGTCAGGATTCACCGGCGAGCCTTTGATATGGTAGATCTCCCAGCCGGCGAACTGCGGTTCGCTGACCTCCCAACGCTCGCGCTTTTCGTCGGACGTCAAAATGAACGCGCCTTTGCGCGTGCCAACAAGAACCCGCACTCCACTCATATCGATTGCCTCCTGTGTGTAAAAGAGCCATTCTGCCGCGCCAGCCTCATTTGCTGCACCGTCTGGTCGCACATGGTCTGAATGTGATTCTTGGGATGACCACTAGACGCTCGTCTGCGCCAATTGCCATGACACGTCAAGGCGGCCCTGCGCCCATCCAGACTTGGGGCTGAAGAGGCAGGTCGAAGCGGCGACGCCGCTTGATGCCTGTCCCTCAAGCATGAGGAACGTGAAGAATTCCTGCATGACACCCCTCCCGTGCAACAATATAATAGAACATGTGTTCAACTCGGTCAAGCGCCAGATATGGGTGCGTTGGCTGCAGTCTGCCAAGATGTGCCACAACGTCACGCCATGAGAAACCTCGCGCCCACGTCTCAGTGGTAGCATCGCCGGCGGACATGAGCGATCATCCGCAGCATCACAGCCTTGCGCTTGCCATCGCCGGCATCATTGCGCTCAGCGCGTGCAGCGCATCGCCGGCGGCCACACCCTTGCCTACCTTCGCGCCGCCCACACCCCGCGCGACCGCGACTGTGCCAACTACGTCGCCGGCTGCGGTGTTGCAATCGCCACTGGCCTCGCCGCTGCAATCACCCATCCCCACGCCGGCAGCCGTCACACAATATGGCTTTGAAGTCGTCGCAGCCTACCCGCATGATCGCGAAGCCTTCACCCAGGGGCTGGTGTTCGATGATGGCGCGCTGTATGAAAGCACCGGCCTGAATGGGCGATCCAGCCTGCGCAAGGTGAACCTGCAAACTGGCGAAGTGCTGCAGCGCCGCGACATCGATTCACAGTACTTTGCCGAGGGGTTGACGCTGTTCAACAACCAGCTCATTCAACTGACGTGGCAGAGCAACAAGGGCTTCGTCTACGACAAGGCCACCTTTGCGCCGCTGCGCGAATGGCGCTACCCGACCGAAGGGTGGGGGCTGACGCATGACGGCAGGCAGCTCATCATGAGCGATGGCACAGCCACCTTGCGCTTTCTCAACCCAGAGACGTTCGCTGTCGAGCGCGAAATTACGGTGACCGATCAGGGGCAGCCGGTTGTGCGCCTGAATGAGCTGGAGTATGTGAGGGGCGAGGTCTTTGCCAACGTGTGGCAAACCGATCTGATCGCGCGCATCGACCCGCAGACCGGCCATGTGAATGGCTGGATCGACTTGAGCGGGTTGCTGTCGCCGGCGGAACAGCAAGGCGCAGATGTGTTGAATGGCATCGCCTACGATGCCGCCGGCGATCGCCTCTTCGTCACCGGCAAGTTGTGGCCGAAATTATTCGAGATCAAGCTCGCGCCTACATCTGCTGCCGGCCTTCCAGCGCGCGACTCAAGGTGACTTCATCGGCATACTCCAAATCGCCGCCCACTGGCAAGCCTCTCGCCAGCCGCGTCACGCGCAGCCCCTTGAAGTCGCTCAGTTTGCGCTGGATGTATGACGCAGTCATCTCGCCTTCGACGGTCGGATTGGTGGCAAGGATGACCTCGCGCACCGGCGCGCCGGCCAACTCTGCGCGCCGCAGCCGCAACAGCAATTCATTGATCTTCAGATCATCCGGCCCCATGCCGTTGATCGGCGAGATCACGCCATGCAATACGTGATACACACCGCGGTACCCGCGTGAGCGTTCAATCGCTGCCACATCCAGCGGCTCCTCGACCACGCAGATCAGCGCATGGTCGCGCGTGGTGTCGGCGTCGACGGCGCATGGGTCGCTCTCGGTGATGTTGAAGCACACCGAGCACAGCCGCGTGTTGGCCTTCAAATCGCGCAGGGCATCGGCCAGTTGCAGCGAAGTTTCGGGGGGTTGCCGCAACAGGTAGTACGCCAGCCGTGACGCCGATTTTGGCCCAATCCCCGGCAACTGCGTGAACGCATCGATCAGCCGCGTCACCGAGGGCGGAAGCGTTTGGTTTGGCGCTGCCACAGTTACATCAATCCAGGGATTTTGACGTCGCCGGTGACCTCTTCCATGCGCTTTGCTGAATGCTCCTGTGAGGCCAGGATGGCTTCGTTCACGGCAGCCACGAGCGTGTCCTCCAGCATGCCCACATCGTTCGGATCGATCAATTCCGGATCGATCTTGATGCTTTGCACGCGCTGGTGGCCGGTGATGACGATGGTGATCGCGCCGCCGGCGGCGGTCACGTTGATCAACTCCGTCTCCAGCGCAGTCTGCGTCGCGGCCATGTCTTCCTGCATCTTCTTGATCTTTTCAACCATGCCGGGTTGCATACCGCCAGCCGGCTGCGCGCCAGCGCCCGGCTTCCAATCGCTTCGTCGTCCTTTTGCCATTTTTCTCCTACTGTCTTACCGTTCCGCCCAGCTTCTTCGCCGCCTTCACCAGCGGATCTTCTTCGGGGTCGACGCTTTGCTGGGCTTGATTCACAAACACATGCAGCTCATACCTGCCGCCGAACATGCGGTTGACCACGCTGATGATGACATTTTTGTTGTTCGGGTTGTCCAACCGCTGCCTGAACAGATCATGGTCAGCGCGAATATGCACAACGTTGCCGCTCACATCGTGCAGGTGGCACGAGCGCAGCAACGCCGCCGCCGGCTTGTTCTGCGCATCCACCTCTTTGATGAATTGCTTCCACTGCGCCTTCACGTTCTCCAGGGTCAGGCTGCCGCCGGCGGATGGGGCTTGTGCAGCCATCTGCGCCACATTTTGCTCAACAGCTGGCGCAGTTTTTTGCTGCGCGGGTCGTTGGCTGGGTGCCTCGCGCCTGCTGGGTTGCGCCGGCTCCGGCCGCGCCGCGCTGCGCGGCGGCTCTTCAACCGTGCGCTGCGCCGGTTCGTTGCCGGCCAGCACACAATCGACATACGCCATCTCCAGAGGCAACTGCGCATCGGTTGTGCCGCGCATCTCGTTGATGGCCTCGCTGAAGGCGCGCGCCGCCTTCGAAATTTGCGCCACGCTCAACCGCTCAGCGTGCGCCGAAAGCTCTATCCGCTCGGCCTCGCTCAATTCGCCGCCGGCGTTGTTCTGGCTGGCCTTGATCTGCATCAGCGCGCGCAGGTAATCTACCATCTGCCGCGCGATCTGCCGCGCATCTGCGCCCTGGTCGATGGCGCGCTGGATGGCGTCATAGCCGGCCGCGATGTCTTTGGCAATCAAGCCCTCAGTCAGCGCCTTCACCGTCGCCGTGTCGGTTGCGCCCAGCGCCTCGCGCACATCTGCCGCCGTGATGCGCAGGCTGTTCGACGACGCCAACTGGTCGAGCAGCGATACTGCGTCGCGCAGCGCGCCAGTGGCATGCCGCGCAATCAGGCGCAACGCGTGGTCGTCGGCCTCGATGCCCTCTTCGTTGCACAGGTGGCGAAGCCGGCCCACGATCTTCTCCACCGGCACACGCTTGAAGGTGAAGCGCTGGCAACGAGAAAGCACCGTCGCTGGAATCTTCTGCGGATCAGTCGTCGCCAAAATGAAGATCACGTGCGGCGGCGGCTCCTCCAGCGTTTTCAGCATGGCATTGAAGGCCGACGTCGAAAGCATATGCACTTCGTCGATGATGTAGACCTTGTGCTTCAATTCGCCCGGCTGATACGACACCTTGTCGAGGATCTCGCGCATCGCATCGACACCGGTGTGCGAAGCAGCGTCGATCTCAATCACATCGAGCGAGCGCCCTTCGGTGATGGCGTCGCCAATCTGCTGCACGCGCTGTGGATCGGCGCTCACAACGTTTACTTCCTTCGCCAGGATGCGCGCAGTGGTCGTCTTGCCACAGCCGCGCGAGCCGACAAACAGATACGCGTGACCGATGCGACCAGTTGCGATCTGGTTCTTGAGGGTGGTGGTGACATGCTCCTGCCCGACGACATCATCGAACGACGTGGGCCGCCACTTGCGATACAACGCCTGTGCCACATCGCGAGTGTAACATGTTCACTTCAACATACTTTGCGCCGCCACAAGCGCCTCATCGCGGGTGTGGATCTCCCCGGCCATCTGCGCTTCGCGCACAGCTTCCAAAATCTCACCGACGCGCCGGCCCGGCGTCATGCCCAGTTCAATCAGGTCGCGGCCGGAGAGCAATGCTTGTGGCGCAACGTCCGGCGCAAAGCGATCGTAATAGCGCTCCAGCAGCAACGCGGCAATGCGCCGGCTGGGCGCGCAATCTTCGTCCGTGGTGGCATCGCCGCGCTTGCCCACACAATCCGCAACGGCAAACAGCGCCAGCAGCGGCGCTGCATCGCCGGCATCCCGAAAAAACCGCGCCAGCGCGCGTGGCGTCGGTGGCGCCGGCATGCGCGCCATCTGGTTTGGGCGCATGTGGTTGGCGATCAACGTCTTGACGAAAGCGATCTCGTCCCCACTCAACCGCAATGCGCGCGCGCGCGCTGCTGCCACATTCGCGCCCAATCCCTCGTGCCCGTAAAAATGAATGCGGCCCTCGGCATCCATACTCGCCGCCATCGGCTTGGCGCAGTCGTGCAGCAGCGCCGCAAAACGCAACAGCGCCGCGCACGAGAAGGTGGTGATGGAGGTTTGGAGTGTGGGGATGCCCTGTCCTGAATCCTCGATCTCCTTGTCCAGCGCCCGCATGACCCACCAGGTATGCTCTAGCACGTTGAAGCGGTGCGGCGCTGTTTGTGGCTGCGCGCGCATTGGCTCAAGCTCCGGGAAGAGATGCGCGAGCAGGCCAAGCGCATCGAGTTGTATCACGGCCTGAGCCGCATTTGGCAACTCGAAAATCTCGAACAGTGCATCACGCAGCCGCTCGACGCTGGGCTGCAAAAGCAGACTGCCGGCATCGCGGATGCGTTCGAGCGTGGCCGGCGCAATCGCCATGCCAAACTGGTGCGCCAGTCGCACCGCCCGCAGCGCCCGCACTGGGTCATTTTGAATGGCATCCTGGCTTGCTGCGCGAATCACGCCGGCGCGCAGGTCAGCCAGTCCGCCGGCATGATCGACAAGCTCAAGATCGACCAAATCCAGACCGATGGCATTGATGCTGAAATCGCGGTCGCGCTGGTCTTCGCGCCAACCTTCGCCCCGACAGCGCGCAAAATCGTAGACAAACGCGGGATTTTGTGCGGTGAGCGCCGGATTCTGCCGTTCATCTTCTGGCGCGTGTTTGATGACGCGGGCGGTGCCACGCTCGGCATCCATGACATAGAATGCCGCGCCCATCGCATTTGCCACTGCGCGCGCGAGCGCCACTGCATCCCCTTGCACGGCGAAATCGAAATCGTGCGGCGCGTGATTGAGCAGCGCATCGCGCACTGCGCCGCCTACCAGCAACGCCGGCAGGTTGCGCGCCAGCGCTAGTCGGCGCACCAAGATCACGTCATCTCGCGCCAGCAGCGCGCTCAAGCGTTCATCCACGACGTCAAGCTTACAACTTCACGGCACCGGCGCATAGCCCATCTGCGCGATGATCTGTTTGCCTGCCGGCCCCAGCGCCCACGCGATGAAGTTGCGCAGTTCGCCCTGTGGCTCGCGCAGCGCTATCAGGTTCAGCGTGCGGCCAAGCGGATACTCGCCTTTGGCAATGGCGTCGGGCGTCGGCAGGATGCCATTGATCGGCAACATCTTCACCGGCGTCTGCATCCGCGCCACGCCCGACGAGGGCGCATAGCCGATGGCATTCGGCTTGACCAGCGGGAAATTCAGCATCGTTTCGACCGACGGCAGCACAAATGCGTCCAGCGTGAGCTTTTGCGCGCCCATCACCACATTGTCGAACACCTGCCGGCTGCCGTCACCCTCTTCGCGCACGGCAACTTCGATCGGGCCGAGGCTGGCGACGTTGTAATCGCTCCAGTTGTTGCGCTCGCCAGCAAAAATGGCGCGCGCATCTTGCAGCGTGATGCTGCCGATGGAATTCTGCGGATTGACGATGATCGCCACACCGTCCATTGCCAGATCAGCCATCCAGCCGGCGCTGGCCGGCGGCAGTGAGGTAGCCGCCAACGCCACCTTGCCGGCCTGCATCTCCTGCGCCACAAATGCGGGGTTGCCTACCTCCACCGTAAACACGGCGTATGGATTCACGGCATAGTACGCGTCGGTCAGCGCGCGCATCAGCGGGGCAGTGTCACCATCGGCAACGACGCGGATGCGCGTGCTGATGGGGGTGGCAGTAGGCGTGGCCGGCGGCTGATTGCACGCTGCCAGCGACAGCGCCAGCAGTGCCAACAGGATGCGTCTCATATTCATGCCTCAACGTCGATGGCCTGAATCAGTTGCCACGCAAAGTCCGCAGTTTGCTGGAGAGAGACCTCGTTGAGCGTGTTGGCTGTGTCACGCGCGCTGCGCCAATTCGCCGGCATGCCCTCATTGTCCAGTCGCATCAGGCCAATCGTGCGCAAGCCGCGCTGGGCGCCGGCAGAAAACGCGCCCTGCGCGAGGGTGAAGTCACGCGCCTGCGCATCTATGCCAGACGCCTTTGCCACCTTCTCACCCAGTGCAACCAACTGCGGGTCGCCCTCACACAGCGTAGTAAATGCCTCACGGCGAATGAGTGCGAGCGGATCGTTGCCGCCGGCGTGGCTCAGGACGAGATGCACCGCGCCGTTCAGATCATTGGCGTGCGCCTTGAGCAGCGCTTCGAGGCCGGCAGCCTGAACCTCGCCGCAGCCAGTGAAGGCGATGATGGCATCGCGGCGGGCGAGCGACCGCTGTGCCAGCCGGCCTGCCAGATCAAGCGCAACTGCAACACCGCTGGCATTGCCATTCGCACCGGCGGTGAGCGGCGCGCGCTGCGCGAGAATTATCTGCGCCAGTAGCACGAGCGCAACGACGCCGGGGATGAGGGCAATTTGTCGCAGCACAAGCGCGCTATCAGGGATGCCAAGCAACGCCAGCACAACCAGCATGCCCATGCTGGCGAGCGTCAACATCAGCAGTGGCCGGCTGACACCTTGTGTCGCATGCGGCGAATCCAGATTAGCCGTGATCAGAATGGGTGGTTGGCTCGGCTCGGCGGCCGGCGCTTTCACAACGACATTGCGGCTGTCATCGTTGGGTGTGAGCCAGCGCAGCACGTTGCTGCGTCCCCGCAGATGCAGCACCAGCGCAGCAAGCGCAACACCAACCAGCACCATCGCCGCGCCGGCGCCAACAGGCTGTGGTTGCCAGAAGAAAAACAGACTGAGCAGCACCGCGCCGGCGGCGAAGATCAATGGCCAGTATGTCGAGGTCTCGCCGACGAAGCGCTGTTGCTCAGGCGCATAGCCCAGTGCAGTGAGTTCTGCGGCGACCCACTCAGCAGCCTGAATCTCTGCGGCAGTGGCGCTGCCTCTTGGGCCAATCGCGCCAGCGATGTGTTCAACGGTTCCAGAGAGGGACATGGGCAGGATTGTAGCAAGCAGTAATCTTGCAACAAATCGAGCTGTTGTGCTGGAACCTGTTCCAGCCTTCGTCGCAACATGAAGAAGACTTTACAGAAGCGTAGGGCAGTCGTATGGGAAACGTACAGCAGCACCCAAAATCATGTTATAGACATATGTCAAGAGTCAGGGTGGGACCTCCTCTTCTCCTCCTTTTGGTTTGAGAGCCAGCATTCGGCGTAGCTGGCTCTCAGCGTTTTTCCACGAAAAACATAAACTCCCGCGTTTTGCGGGAGTTTGTATTGTCAGGCAATGGGTGGCATCGACAATCTCAGCCATCCAGTCTGCGAATCACTTGACCGTGAGCGTGCCCTTCATCAAAACGCCGTGGCCGGGGAAGGTGCAAATGAAGGGATATGCGCCGGCGGCTGGCGCATCAAATGTGACGGTATCCGTCTCGCCGCCCTTGATCATCTTGGTGTGCGCAAGCACGCGATCATCGTTGGGCTTGATGTAGGCATTGGCCTCGCCGGCAGCGATGCCGTCGGCTTCCACGCCTTCCGCCGCGCCAGGCTTGGTCAGCACCCAGTTGTGCAACAGATTCGCGCCCGGGTTGCTGTTGTTCTTGAAGTTCAGGGTCACTTTCGCGCCAGCGGTTGCCTCCAGCGCAGTCTTGTCGAAGGCCAACTCGTCACCCTTCGAACCGATATCGAGCGTGACCGGCCCGCCGCCACCGCTGGAGCCGCCAGTTGCTGGCGCAGCGCTGCCGCCACCGCCGCATGCCGCCAATACGGACGCACCGGCTACCATGCCGCCGCCGAGCGCGATCGTCTTCAGAAAATTCCGTCGAGAAAGGTTATTTGCCATTGGATTCCACTCCTGAGTGTTCTGCTTGTTCGATTTCCAACAATGGAGTATATCATCCGCCTCCTGTCAGATTTCTGAGTAGTGACAGGTTGCACTAAAATTGTGGGACAAATGGCAGGCACGGTCACGGCGCTAAAGGCGCAACGCACAAAAGACCGCGTCAATGTGTACTTGGATGGCGAGTTTGCTTTTGGCTTGGCGCTGATTCATGCGTTATGGTTGAAGCTTGGCCAGAAGCTCAGCGACGAAGATATTGCGCAACTGAAAGCGGCAGACACGCTGGAAAAAGCGCAACAGCGCGCAGTAGATTTCATCGCGTATCGTCCGCGCACCGAGCGTGAAGTGCGCCAGCGGCTGAAGAAGGCCGGCGCAGACGATGAGACGATCGGCAGTGTGACGGCGCGCTTGAGGGACGCCGGCCTGCTGGATGACGAGGCGTTCGGCAAAGCGTGGGTGGAGAGCCGCTCGCGCGCAAACCCGCGCAGCCGGCGCATGTTGGCATGGGAGTTGCGACAGAAGGGGGTTGGTGAGAAAGACATTCAGGCAGCGCTCGAAGGAGTGGATGATGAAGAGGCTGCCCTGCGGGCTGCGCAGCGGCGCTGGCCCAAACTGAAGTCGCTTGAGCCGCGCGAACGCCGGCGCAAGTTGACGGAGTTTTTAGCCCGAAATGGGTTTGATTTTCAGACGATTGAAAGCGTCATATCGAAAGTTGAGTCGTCGGACGACGGAGACGAGTTTCAAACACTGGATGATTAACGGAATGGCTTGCGCCATTCCCATGTTCGCCATGTTCCCAAACACCGCGATCACGCCATCATGGCACCGGTTTTTAACAACTGCATTTCCGCCGCCGGCGATTCAACTCACAGCACATTTTCACTATGGATGCAATTGGGCTCGTGATTGGAGTTGCGATCGGCCTGATCATCGCCGCAGTGGTTGGCGTGATCACCTATCGCATCGGACGAAAGCAGGCAAAAGATGAGGGCGCAGTGTTGCGCGTCGAGGCCGAGAAAACGCTGAACGAGGCGCAAACCAAAGCCCGTCAGATGTTGATCGAATCCAAAGACGAAGTGATCAAGACCCGCGAAGTCGCGGACAAGGAGATCAAGGAGCGCCGCGCGGAAGTTCTGCGCGAAGAAGACCGGCTGAAGCGACGCCGCGAGGAGAATGACCAGAACCGCGAACGCCTTGAGCAGCGCGACAAGAAGCTAAACCAGCGTCAGTCGAATCTGGACAAGCGCGAGGGTGATCTGGATCGCCTGCAAAAGGAGCGGCTGGGAGAACTGGAGGCGAAGCTGGAAGAGGTCGCCGGCATGTCGCGCGAAGACGCGCGCAACGAATTGCTGAACGCCGTGCGCGAGACCGCGCGCAACGACATGGCGCGCGCCATCCGCGAAGTGGAGGCGCAGACCCGTGAGACAGCTGAGCAGCGCGCCCGCAAGATCGTGATCGAGACGATGCAGCGCGTGGCGACCGACACGGTTGCGGAGCGCTCCGTCACTACGGTGGAGTTGCCGAGCGAGGAGGCAAAGGGGCGCATCATTGGCCGCAACGGCCGCAACGTGCAGGCCTTCGAGCAGATTGCCGGCGTCGATGTGATCGTGGATGACACCCCCGAAGCCGTGACGATCTCGTGCTTCGACCCCGTGCGGCGCGAGATTGCGCGGCGCGCGCTGGAGACGCTGGTGCGTGATGGCCGCATTCACCCGACGCGCATCGAAAAGTCGCTGGAGGATGCCAAGCGCGACGTGGAGCGCATCATGGCTGATGAGGGCGAGCGCGCGGCCATCGAGGCCGGCGTGCCTGGCCTGCCGAGCGAGATCATAAAGACGTTGGGCCGGCTGAAATACCGCACCAGCTACGGCCAGAACCAACTTTTTCACTCAGTTGAAACAGCGCGGCTGGCCGGCCTGCTGGCGAGCGAGTTCAAGGCCGACGTAAAGATCTGCAAGATGGGCGGTCTGTTGCACGACATTGGCAAGGCGCTGGACCGAGAGAATGAAGGCACGCACGTGCAACTGGGCGTCGACCTGTTACGCCGGTTCAACCTTAATCCGAAGGTGGTGCATACGGTCGAGTCGCATCATCACGATGTGCCGCAAGAGACGATTGAAGCGGTGATCGTGGAAGTGGCGGATGCGATCAGCGGCAGCCGGCCCGGCGCGCGCCGCGAGACGCTGGAAGCCTATGTCAAGCGTGTGCGCCAGTTGGAAGACACAGCCAAATCGTTCCGTGGTGTGTCGGAGGCGTACGCCGTGCAAGCCGGCCGCGAGGTGCGCATCGTGGTCAAACCAGAGGCACTCGACGACATGGCGTGCATTGAGCTCAGCCGCAGCATCGCCAAGCGCATCGAAGAATCGATGGAGTACCCCGGCCAGATCAAGGTGACGGTGGTGCGCGAGACGCGCGCGATCGAATATGCGAAATAGTCAACCTGACAAACGAGCATTGCGCCGCCCGGCATGCCCTGCTGCCAGTTTTGACTTTCCGTTTGCCACACTCCGCAATCTTGCCAACTCGCCAGATATAATTCGCGGGTTAAATGGAAAGGCTCTCCGGACGATGACTGGGTTTGTCGCGCCGAAGTGAGGAAGAACGATGTCAGGACATAGCAAATGGGCAACCATCAAGCGCGCCAAAGGCGCGAACGACGCAAAGCGCGGCGCCATGTTTACACGCCTCGGGCGTGAGATTGCAATCGCGGCCAAGGAGGGCGGCGGCAATCCCGAAAGCAACTTCCGCCTGCGCCTCGCCATCGACAAAGCGCGCGCGGCGAATATGCCAAAGGACAACATCGAGCGCGCCATCGCCCGCGCCACCGGCCAGGGCGGCGAGGGCATCAGCTACGAAGAGGTCACCTACGAGGTATATCTGCCGCACAAGGTGCCGGCGATCATCAACGTGATGACTGACAACCGTAACCGCACAGTGGCCGAATTGCGCAAGGCGGTGACGCGCGCCGGCGGCCAATTCGAAGGGGCGGCGGTGATGTGGCAATTCTCCCGCAAGGGCGTGATCGTGATCGAGCGCACCGACAAGGTCAACTCCGACGACGTGTTCGAGGTGGCGCTGGAAGCCGGCGCAGATGACATCATCATCGGCGATGACGCCATCGAAATCACCACCAGCGTCGAGAGCTTCCGCGAGGTGCGCGAGGCGCTGCACAAGAAGGGCTACGAGTTTGCACAGGCCGAAATCATGCTCATCCCCAGCAACACCACCGCGCTGGACAAAGAGAAGACTGAGCAGGTCATGGGCCTGATTGACACCCTGGAAGAGATGGACGACGTGCAGCAGGTCTACCACGCGCTTGAGTTGGGTGACGAAGTCGCTGCGTGATTGAGAGACTTGGGTGATTGGGTGATTGACCGTTGGGCTTTTTGAGTGATTGCACAATCACTCAGTGGCTCAATGAGTCAATCACCCATTTTTTTGCATGATCGTTCTCGGCATCGACCCTGGCATCGCCACCACCGGCTTTGGCGTGGTGCGTGAGGAACGCGACGGTCAGTTCACTGCGCTGACGCACGGCGTATTGGAAACGCCCAAGACCGATACATTGCCGCGCCGGCTGCAATTGCTGCGCGACCAGTTGCGCGCGTTGATTGCGACGTGGCAGCCGAATGAAGTCGCGGTCGAGGAGCTGTTCTTCGCCACCAACGCGAAGACGGCGATGACAGTCGGCCAGGCGCGCGGTGTGATCTTGCTGACACTGCAAGACGCCGGCCTCAACCCATACGAATACACGCCTTTGCAGGTAAAACAAGCCGTGAGCGGCTATGGCCAGGCCGACAAAAAGCAGATGCAGGAGATGGTGCGCATTCTGCTGAACCTGCCGAAGATTCCCAAACCCGACGATGCCGCCGATGCGCTCGCCATCGCTGTCACCCATCTGCAAAGCCGGCGGTGGGTGAATCTGGACAGATAAACCGGCGACAAATCACTTGGGGAATAGTCCGCCGCACCTCTCCGCATTTTCAGCTTTCGCCGGCAAGCCTGAATCCATGTAGACTCACCACCGTGATTTCACGAATCCGGGGAACTGTCCTCAGCATCAAACCGCCGGCGGCTGTGATTGACGTGCAAGGCGTGGGCTTCCGCGTGCTTTGCTCGCAGGCTGCGCTCGACACGCTCGATCCGGGTCGCAACTGCGATTTGCACACCCATCTCATCGTGCGCGAAGACGACCTCGCGCTGTACGGCTTTTCGAGCGAAGAGGAAGTCGAACTATTTCAGCTTCTGCTCACGGTGCAGGGCGTGGGCGCGCGCACCGGCCTGGCCATGCTGTCGAAGCTGTCACCTGAGACATTGCGCGATGCGGTGGCAAAGCAGCAGGTGGAAACACTCTCGCGCGTGCCGGGCATCGGCAAAAAGACCGCCGAGAAAATCGTCTTTGCGCTGAAGGGTAAGCTGGGCGGGTTGGATGCAGCGCCGGCGATTGGCACGTTGCCACTGTCGGCAGTGGACACCGAGGTGATCGCCGCCCTCACCGCGCTGGGGTACAGCGTGGCTGAGGCGCAGGGCGCGCTGGCTTCACTCCCGCGCAATGAACCGCTGGACCTGGAAGAAAAACTGCGCCGCACGCTGGCATATTTTGGCTGACGAATCCGCCCCTGTGATCCTGTCTCCGCGCAGCATGGATGCCACAGCGCCGCTGGCAGACACGTAGAATCCACCCACCATGCCAGTTCAGGAAAGCGAAGCGACGCCGGCGGCCGATGCCTCCACGCCGCAGCCAGAGTCCTTCGCCCGCGCAGCCACGCTCACCTCCATCGGCAACTTCAGCAGCCGCATCGTTGGCCTGATCTTCGTCACGGTCAAGTCGTTCTACTTCGGCAACGGGCAGGCCGCCAGCGCCTTCGAGTTGGCCGCGAACATCCCCACGCAGTTCTATGACCTGCTCATCGGCGGCATGTTGAGCAGTGCATTGGTGCCGACTTTCAGCGGGTTGAATGAGAAGGGCCGGCAAGACGGCCTGCGCGAATTCGGTCAGCTGCTTGGCGCGCTGATCGGCCTGGCGACGGTTGTCCTGGCTGCGCTGATCGCGCTGCTGTTCATCTTTGCCACACCCATCGCTGCATTCATCAGCGGCGGTCCCAACCAGGACTTGCATCTGGTTGCCGGCCTGCTGCGCATCACCATCCCGGCAATCTTGTTCTTGAACTTGAGCGGCATTTTTACCGGCGCGTTGCAGGCACGGCGCAAGTTCGGCTTCACCGCCTTCACCGCCACCGTGTTCAACCTCGCCGCCATCGCGTGCATCGTTTTCTTTCAGGCGCGGCTTGGCGTGGCATCACTGGCGCTGGGGCTGTTGCTGGGCAGCGTGGCGCAGGTGCTGGTGCAGTTGCCTGGCCTGCGCGGCGTGCCGATAAAGCTATCGTTGAACTGGCGCTTACCAGGGGTGGCGCAGGTGATTCGCCTGTTTTTACCGGTTGCCGGCGGCCTGTTTGTCGCGCAAATTGCCGTGCAGGTGAGCTTTATCCTTGCCTCGCGCATCAGCGAGCAGGGGCCGGCGACGATGCGCTATGCCGCGCAGGTGATCCAGTTTCCGCTCGGCATGGTGTCGGTCGCCATCGCGGCAGCCATCCTGCCGGCGCTCTCGTCGTCGCAGGGCGAGGCGTTCAAGGCGACCCTGGCGCAGGGGTTGCGGCTGGTGTGGGTGCTGATCCTGCCGGCGTCCATCGGCATGTATGTGCTGGCCTCACCCATCATCGCGCTGCTCTTCCAGCATGGCGCATTCACCGCCGAAAGCACGGCCTACACCGCATCAGCCTTGCGCGCAGCCGTGCCAGGCTTGCTCTTCGCGGCGATCGATCCCCTGTTGATCTTCGCCTTTTACGCACAGCGCGACACGCGCACACCGACGCTGATCGGTCTGGCTTCGACATTCTTCTATCTCGTGTGGGTCGGTGGATTGTCCCTGCTGGCGCAAAGTGGTGCGCGCGCCTTCACCCTCGACGATCTGATTCTGGCGAACTCGTTGAAGATCGGCGTGGACATGCTGCTGATGGGATTCTTTTTGTGGCGGCGCATCGGCGGGCTGGCCGGCTATGGGTTGGCGCAGGTCGGCATAAGGGTGGCCATCGCATCGGCGCTGATGGCCGGCGCGGTGTGGCTGACAATGAGTATGCTGCAGGCGCGCTTCACCCTCGACACCATCTTTCACGATGTGGTTGTGGCGCTGGGCGCAGCGCTGATCGGCGTAGCGGTGTACTGGCTGTGCGCGCATGCGCTACACGTGCGCGAGTTGACGCTGGTGGGCGATGTGGTGAAGCGGCGCTTCGCCCGCAGGTGATTCCGGCGCAACCGGCCTCTCATGCAAGAAGACAGAACGCTTCATTTCGGTGGCACAACGTTGCGCCCCAGCACGAAGCGCTCATAGACACGCCGGCGCCACAGAAAAAGCAGCACCACCGCCCACACCACTGTCGCCACGAGGATCAACGCCAGCACCTCCAGATCCGGCAGCAGGATGATCGAGAAGAAGAAGCGCAGGAAGGGGATATTCCACCCCACCAGAAAAACGACGAACAGGCCGATGGCGAGCGACAACATGCGCTTGTCGCCATCGTAGGGCCGGCCGCCGGCGAGAAAGCGATATGGCGGCATCACGAACACCGTGAGCAACAAACCGGCGAGCAACGAGAAGATCGTCACCGCATTTTGCGCAAAGATGTTTGCCACCTGAAAGGCCACTTTCTCAGGCCGGCTCAGGTCGAGGTTATACAGGCCGGCGACTTCCTGGCGAAAGGCGATGACATCCTGCGGCGCAACTGCTGCAAACTGCAAGCTGCGGTCGATGAAGCTGAACGCCAGCACATACACGATCAGCCCGCAGACGAGCATGGAGAGCGCCGCCGGCATGACAAATGACCACACCTTGCGCAACAGGCTGCCGCGCACTGGCGCCGGCCTGGCCCAATACGCGATCATGACTGTGGGCAAACCGACGGTCATGGCCGTGAGCAAGGTGATGTTGCGCGGGCCAAAGGGAAAGCCGACGCCGACGAAGCCCGTTGCCAGAATCATCAGCGCAACGTAGAAGCAGCGCGTGAGAAACAGGTTCAGGATATTTCTCATGCTGTTGACGATGCGCTGGCCTTCGGTGAACGCCGGCGCCAGCGCCGCAAATGAATCGTTGAGCAGCACCATGTCGGCCACACCGCGCGTGGCAGCGCTGCCGCTCTGCATGGCAATGCCCAGTTGCGCCCTCTTCAAAGAGAGCACGTCGTTCACGCCGTCGCCGATCATCGCCACATAGTGACCGCGGCTGCGCAGCGCCTCGATCAATTTCTCTTTCTGCTCCGGCGTGATGCGGCCAAAGATCGTGCCTTCCCTGGCAGCCTGTGCGAACATCGCGTCAGGCATCACAGCGAGATCGATGCCGGAAAACAACTTGATGTCCTTCTCGAAACCGGCCTGCCTCGCCAGCGCGGCCACGGTGTTCGGATCGTCGCCGCTGATGATCTTGATGCGGATGCCGGCGTCGCGAAATTTCTGGATCGTCTCCTTCGCATCAGCGCGCAGCACATCAGCAAAGACCAGCAGGCCGAGCGGCTGCAGGTCGCGCGGCAGCGCGATCTCGCCCTGCGCATCGTGCAGCGTGATTGCATTTGGTCGATGCGCCAGCAACAGCACGCGCAAACCCTGATCGGCCAGCGGCTGCACGGTTGCATCAAGCGCGCGTCCATCACACAGATGATCGCGCAGCATCTCGACCGCGCCCATCACTAGCACGCCGCTCAAGTTGCTACTTTCGTCGTTGATGGCGAGCGCGCTCCACTTGCGCACCGATGAAAATGGCGCCTCATCGATCACGGGCAATGCACGGCCTTGCAAGGCGGCCTTCAGCGCATCGTTGGTTTTGTTGCTGCTGGTGGCGCTGTGCGCGAAGTCGCCGGCGATCCTTTTCAAGGCGGCTTCATCGGCGCGCAACGGAACAGCGGCGTGAAAGGTGATCTGGTTGGCGGTCAGCGTGCCGGTTTTGTCGGTGCACAGCACATCCACGTTGCTGAGCGATTCGATGGCGTTGGTCTGCTGCACCAGCGCACCGCGCCGCGCGATGCGCACTGCGCCGAGCGAGTAGGCCACCAGCACAGCCATGACCAGACCATTCGGCACGATGCCGGCGATCACCGCCGCCGCCGCCACGCTGCTGACCAATGGCAACTGATTGACGATGGCCGACACCAGCATGAAGAAACCGATGACGAGTGCGATGGTCATCAGGATGCGCAGCGTGAAGTCGATTTCCTTTTGCAGCGGCGTTTTTACGGCGCGAAAGGCGCGCGCCTTGCCGGCGAGTTGATTCGCGTAGCTCTCAGCGCCGACCTTCGTGGCGCGATACAGCGCGCGACCATTCACGCAGAAGCTCCCCGACAGGATCGGGTCGCCGGCATGCTTCGCGATTAAGTCACTCTCGCCGGTGAGCAGCGATTCATCCAACTCGGCGCGGCCGGCGATCACTTCGCCATCCAGCACGGCCTGTTCGCCGGGCTGCAACACCAGCACGTCATCCAGCACCAGCTCGGCGGGGTCGAGCTGCACCTCTTCGTCGTGCGCATCGGCGCTGCTGCGTCGCAACGCAATGGCTTTGGGGCGGTTGATCAGCGCAATCTGGTCGAGCTGGCGCTTGGCGCGCGTTTCCTGATAGATGCCGACCATCGCGTTGATGAACACAAGGCCGCCGCTGGCGATGCCGTCGGCCACGCGCCCCAGCGCGATCAACGCCAGCGCAATCGAGAAAATAATGACGTTGATGCTGGTAAAGATGTTGGCGCGCAGGATGTCGTTGAGCGTGCGCGTGGTAGGCGGGGGCGGGGTGTTGATGCGGCCGCGTCGCCGGCGGTCCTGCACGTCGGCTTCGGTCAAGCCGTGCGTCGTTGGCATAGCGGGAGTGTATCAGGGTGATCGAGTGCACATTTACACAGCTTCTCCAAAACAATGCGGCACTGGGTCAATGAATTTTGAGAGTCAGTCATGGCGCAGTATTCATGCCGGCGCCTCAAGAAGCTATTCCCTTCTCAACCAATCGCTCACGGCCTTGCCCAGATTCGCCAGCGGCGCGCGCATCACCGTCGGCCCGGGCAGTGAGTTCAAAAACGCCGCGCCATAGCCCTTGCTGATCAGCCGGCGATCGAACACCACCACCACGCCGCGGTCGGCCTTGCTGCGGATCAGCCGGCCAAAGCCCTGCCGGAAGCGCAACACCGTCTCCGGCACGCTGTAGTCGTTGAACGCGTTCTCGAACGTCTCGCTGCGCGCCGCGAAGATCGGGTCGGTCGGCACGTCGAACGGCAGCTTGCAGATCGCCAATGCGCTGAGCTTCTCGCCCTGAATGTCCACGCCTTCCCAGAACGAACGCGTGCCGAGCATCACGCCGCGCTCGGCATTGCGGAAATTCTCGATCATCACGCGCCGGCTGGTGCCATCGCCCTGCTCGAACACGGTGATCTCGTCGCGCTGCAACGCCGGCGCAATCACGCGTGACGTGGCGCGCAACTGCGTGTAGCTGGTGAACAGCGCCAGCCCGCGCCCCTGCGATGCGCGGAACAGATCGGTCAGGCCCTTCTCCACGCCCTGCTGATAGCCCTGCTGGTTCGGCTCGGGGATGTCGGTGACGAGATATAGCAGCGTTGATGACTTGTAGTCGAACGGTGAGCCGACGGCCATCTCGTTGGCGTCGCTCGCGCTCAGCCGGCCCTTGATGTAGTTGAAGGTGCTCTTTGCCGCGCCGGCGCCATTGGCGTTGCCGGTGGTCATGGTGGCCGACGTCAGCACCACGGCCTTCTTCGCGTCCCACAAATTCTTCTGCATCAGCGGGCCGATGTTCAGCGGTGCGACGTTCAACGTGATGCGCGGCGCGCCGCCCTTGCGCAATTTGTTCTGGTCGATGTCGACCCAGTAAATCTTGTCGTCGCTCGGCTTCAACACCATGCCGTTGGTCTGCTCGCACACATCCACGAAGAAGCGGATCGAGCCGTTCAAGCGCGACATCAGCATGTCGAAGTCGGCAATCAGCTCGGCCATCTCGCTCAGACCCTTGAAGATGATGTTGAGTTGCTTCACCAGCGTGTTCAACTCGCTTTGCAGTTTTTCGTAGACCGTCTCCACGCGCGTCCAGCCGCTGCGGTTGCGCATGGCGCGCGTGATGCGCACGCGCTGGGTGTAGTCGTTTTTGTCGCCGCTTTCATCTGCAAGAAATTCAGCCAGCTCGTCGAAGAAGGCCGTGTTGCCATTCCACACGCCGGCGGCCGCCACCATCGCCGCCTCGCAGGCGTTGTCGATCAGCGCGCCCTGATCTGGCTTGAGCATCTGGCGTGACTTGGCCGCAATCTCGCCAAGCAGTGCGCCGGCGCCGCGCCGCGTTTGCGTGGCGCGCCCCAGATCGCTGATCTGGCGCTGCATCTCGTCGCGGTCGATCTGAAACGTCAGCGAATCGGTCGCCGCCGCTTCCAGGTGATGCGCCTCGTCGATGACGAGATAGCCGTATTCCGGCAGGGCGCGATTCTCCACAGCAATGTCGGCCAGCAGCAGGGCGTGATTGACGATGACCACATGCGCGCTTTCCGCCAGCCGGCGCGCCTGATGGAAGAAGCAATCACTCGCGCTGCACGTATTCATGTTGCAGATCGGGTTCTGCGCCGAGAGATGCTGAAAGACCTGGCGCTCGCCAGGCGAAGGCAGGAACAGCTCGTCGGCGTCGCCGGTCAGCGTGTTGGGCAACCAAATCAAAATCTTGCTCAGCACCTTCGCCTCGTCCTGCGTCTTTGGCCCGTTGCGGCGCAACTCGGCGAAGCGGTTCTGACACAGGTAGCGCCCCTTGCCCTTCATCACGGCGGCGCGGCCTTCCTGCTCAAGGATCTCGATCACCGCCGGCACGTCCTTGTCTGCCAACTGCTCCTGCAGGTTGATCGTGTTCGTGCTGATGACGACGCGCTCGTTGTTTGCGATCGCCCATTGCATCGCGGGGATGAGATAGGCGAGCGATTTGCCGGTGCCTGTGCCGGCTTCGATGAACGCCACGCCACCCTCGTT
>JBDHWI010000016.1:0-41209 GCA_039810125.1 Thermoflexales bacterium
ATATGCGCATCCGCGGCCCCTTCGTCTAGCGGTCTAGGACGAAGCCCTCTCAAGGCTTAAACATGGGTTCGAGTCCCATAGGGGTCAAGCAAAGGTCGGAGCGAGTCAAGCGCTCCGACTCTTTTGTTTTTCACCGGCAAGCCGGCGTCGCGCGCCGGGGCGCACACTGCGAAATGCGTGAAAATGCGCAGGCTCGCCGGCGCGAGACGACAATCAGAAAGACCACAGGAGGCTCAAGGAAAACCCATGAGCAACGCAGATCGATTTGACATCGCGGTGGTTGGCGCCGGCATCGTCGGCCTGTCCACCGCATACGCCATCGCCAAAACGCAGCCCCAGTTGCGACTGGTCGTGCTGGAGAAGGAGGGCGAGGTGGCGACGCACCAGACCGGCCACAACAGCGGGGTGATTCACAGCGGCATCTACTACAAGCCTGGCTCGTTGAAGGCGCAGCTATGCGTCGCCGGCGTGCGCAAGCTCGAAGCCTTTTGCGACGAACACGCCATCCCATATCAGCACGTCGGCAAGGTGATCGTGGCGACGCGCGAGGATGAATTGCCGCGCCTAGAGACGCTGTTTGAACGCGGCGTGGCAAACGGTGTGCGCGGTGTGCGCAAGATCGATGCAGGTGAACTGCGCGAGATTGAGCCGCACGCCGCCGGCATCGCTGCAATCCACTCGCCCAGAACCGGCATCGTCGATTACAAGCAGGTGTCGCGCGCGCTGCGCGATGATCTGCTGGCGCGCGGCGTGGAAATCTGCACCGGCAGCAAGGTGACGGCGATTCAGCCGCCGGCGAAAAGTGGGGACGAGCTGCGCATCGCGTTGGCGGATGGCCGCGCGGTGCTGGCGAAGCGCTTGATCAACTGCGCCGGCCTGCAGTGCGACGAGGTGGCGCGCATGATGGGTTTGCAGCCGGATGTGCGCATCGTGCCGTTTCGCGGTGAGTATTACTTCGTCAAAGAGGCGCGACACGACCTGGTGCGCGGCCTGATCTACCCGGTGCCGGACCCGGCCTTTCCGTTTCTGGGCGTGCATTTCACGCGCACGATCCATGGCGAGGTGGAGGCCGGCCCGAATGCAGTGTTTGCATTTGCCAAGGAGGGCTATTCGATGGGCAGGATCAGCCCGTCGCACATCGCGCAGACGCTGGGCTACGCCGGCTTTCAGCGCGTGGCAAAGCGGTGGTGGCGCACCGGCGCATTTGAGATATACCGCTCGCTCAGCAAGGGCGCGTTCGTGAAATCGCTGCGGGCGCTGGTGCCGGAGATTGCCGGCGATGATCTTGTGCGGGGTGGGGCGGGGGTGCGCGCGCAGGCCATCTCTGCAGACGGGCAGTTGGTGGACGATTTTCGTTTCATGGAGACGCCGCACTCGCTGCACGTGCTGAATGCGCCGTCGCCGGCGGCCACCGCCGGCCTTGCCATCGGCGAATACATCGCTGAGCGGGCAAGGGGGATGCAACCCGTGATTTCGTGAAGAACGTTATTGAGACATGCGCGTATAGAACGGCAGCATTGCATTGAGTAGTCGCGTTGAAAGGCCGCCGTAGTGTTTCTGATGAAAATACCGCAGGCTCTGTTGATACGCTTCTTGCGCTGCTCGATTGTGCTGGGTGCTGCTGCCGCCCAGATGGGTGATTTCGCTCGTGCCATCGTAAACGACCAGCCAGCCTGCGTTGCGTGCACGAAGACATAGATCGTTGTCTTCAAAGTACATGAATATGTTGTTGTCAAAACCGCCGATCGCTTGCAGCGCTTCACGGCGAATCATGAGACAAGCGCCCGAGACCCAATCCACAACAATGTCGGTTTTGACGTCCCAATTGTGTAGATGCCTCTTGAAGAGGATGACACTAGCACCTCGGCGAAGAAGATAGCCAATTGTGGGATCGCCACCGAAGGCATGGGGCTGTGGCCGGCCATCTTTGGTGCGTAGGAGTGGACTCACGATCCCAACTTGATGGTGGGCATCCAGGTAGTGCATCAAATGTTGCAGCGTGGCTGGTGAGGCGAGTGTGTCGCTGTTCAGGAAAACGATGTAACGCGCATCCGCTTTGTCGATGCCGATGTTGTTTGCCCGACCGAAGCCGAGGTTTGCCTCATTGGCGATGACGGTCACAAGTGGAAATTCAGCTTGAAGCATCGCAAGGCTGTCGTCTGTCGATGCGTTATCGATCACGATTACATGCAGCCACGACGCATTGCGTGGCGTGTCAAGGTGCGTGAGGCAATCCCGCAGCAGGCCGGCTGTGTTCCAATTGACGATGACAGCAGCAACGTCTTTCATACAGAAATCAGCGCAGGAAAAAGCGCGAGAGCCTTTTGATGAGCGGCGAGCGCGTGAAGAGTGAATTGCCTGTCATGTGTTTGATCGCTGTGCCGGCAAAGTTCACGCTGAGATACGCGACCAGGCCTTTTGCAACCGAACCATTCTTGACAACATTGCGAATGATCGTATTGGCCCGCTCCCGCTTGTCGTTGCGCGCGCACCATAGCGCTTCGGTCAACATACAGGCAATGCGATGATTTTGGAGAAAGTCGCGCATTTCAGGATAGCGCGCTTCCATGATGGCATATGCAAGCAATTCATATTCATATGACACATTGCGCAGCGAGGCGCTGCTGGTCAGGTTGTGCGCGTGCCGGCGATACCGCCCTAGAATCTCGTTGATGGCGACGATGTTGCCCTTTCTGAAAACTTCCATGAAGAAAACACTCTCGCTGAAGTGTTTCAAGCGCTCATCATAGCCATGCGCTGGCAATGCCCACGCGCGAGCCATCGTGGCTGATGGAATGCCAAAATAGCGAGGTTTCAGCACATACTCGAGTGCGCCCTCACGCAGCTTCGTCAGCCCGTTGTATAGAAAATTGAAACTGCCGAGGCTGTTGCCGGTTTCAGATTCGAAGACATCACAATCGTGATAACAGCCAATCGCACTGGGGTGTTGTTGCATCACCCTGACCTGCCGTTCGATTTTATTCGGCAGCATCAGGTCGTCGCCATCCAACCACGCCACCAATTCGCCTGTGATTTGCCTCAAGCCACGATTGATGTTGGCGGGGATGCCGGTGTTGTGAGCGCTGAAAACCGGTTTGAGTTTATCTGGATAATGGGCTTGATACTCACGAATGATTGAAGGGGTGGCATCCAGAGAGCCATCATCGGAGACGATGATTTCCACGTGAGGGTAGGTCTGCTGCACGATGCTCTCTAGCGTTTCGCGCACGAACGCCTCCTGATTGTAAGTGCAGACTACTACACTCACCAAGGGATGCGATCCTTGTGCGATCGAAGTGCCTGTCATGATTGTTGCCTGTGCGCAAGCCGCCAACCATCCAGAGCCCCCAATGTCGCAAGTTTGAGCTTGAGAAAGGGCTGGGGTTCAAGGATGACAATCCGCGCGAGCCATAGACAGAAGTTGCGCAGAGAGGCTTTTTGAGGGTAATCGATGTTGAGCAGCATGGAATTACGCGCCATATGGTAATAGCGATAGGGCTGATGATTCAGCGTCCAAAAATCCATGCCGAGAATGCGGCGCTTGATGGCATGCCCTGCGCCATGGATCAATCCAGGTTTGAGCGCCTGAAGGACTGCGTAGCCGGCCTTTTGCGCACGCCAGCAATATTCAATGTCGACCAGGTCCATGAAGAAATCTTCGCGAAAGCCGCCGAGTTGAAGAAACGTTTGCACGGGTAGCAATGCGCCGGAAATGACGACGACATCTGCTGCAATGTAGTCGTCTTCACGATCAGAAACTGCTCGCGCTGTGTATCGACCGCTACTGCTGTGCTTGATGTTGGATCCAATGATGGCAACACGCTGGCCGGCGGCTTTTCTGGCGACAGCATGGAGTGTTTGGATGACGTCGCTGTAAGGCCTGGAATCCTGGTCAAAAGTCGCCAGATACTCATAGCCTCGCGCTTCAGCCCAGCGTGCCGCCTGATTGATGGCAACGGCAACACCATTGTTTTGCTCGTTTTGGATCAGGGTATAGCCGCGCGATTCACAGAAATTCTGCACATTCCGGCTGGCTTGTGGTTCGGCCGAGTTGTCCACGATCAATCGATCTATGGGTTCTGTGTGTGTTGTTGCAATTTGCTCCAATTGGGCGGCGGTGGGATGGAAGGTCGTAATTGCAGACAGAATTTGTGAGCGACGGGGTGAAGTCACCTGCCGGCCTCCTCCGCACTTTTCTGCGAAAGACCAAGCGCGTTGCGGTAGTAGGCCTTGCTTGTGGTCAGATTCACCTGCATCAGTTTGTGTTGTGGTCTGAGAAGCTTGAAAGCTGTCAGCACGCCAAAATTGAGCAGCGGCGCAGGGATGCCGACGATCAATTGCGCCATCAACTGGTCAAATCTTCTATTTAGCAGAGGCCGCCATTTGTTTTTGTAGATAGCGCGATCTAGCCCATCCTGAGCGCGTGTCATGATCATCACTGCCTTGCTGCGATAAGGCTCTTTGCGGGTGATGGCGCGTTTTGCCGTATCTGAATATTGAGGGAAGCCCCAGATCAGCCTTGGCCATTGCAGCATCCAAATGTCAAAGGAGCGGGCTGTCCAGGAAGCGTTGCCAAAACGAATGACGATGAGCGGCTCCGCCACATAGGCAGTGTTGGCGGGTAGGGGGGACTGAAAAATAACGCCAATGTGGATGAATGCGGTGCCGTAATACTTTTCGCGGTTGCGCGCCATCCATATCTCGCGTTTGATGACAACACAGCCAATAAAGGAGAGATACACCCCAAGTTCGGCGAGGATCGCTTCCATGTGTGCCGGCGTGTAAATTTTATCCTGCGCAATGGCACACACGCTGCTTTGTTGCAATTCACGCAGATCAGCGGATCGCGCTTCGGCATTGACGATGATCATGCTCAATGGCATTTGGTCGATCAGGTGAAGGACGCGTTCAACGCCACCCGGTTTGATGATGTCATCGTCTGAAAAAAGCCAGCAGTATTCCCCGCGCGCATATTGCACGGAGAGATCGTAGTCCTTGTCGATGCCGCCCTTTTCTGGCAAACGAAAGTAGCGCAACGCGGGCCACTCGGCTTCGTAGCCAGCCACAACGTCGCGCGTGTTGTCTGTGGATGCGCCATCCACCACAACCAGCTCGCATTCATCAGTAAGCTGTGGCAAGACCGCATCCAGCGTCTGGCTGATAAATGCTGCACGATTGTAGGTCGCAATGCAGATTGACAAACGAATAGTCATTTGCTGATGTCCTTCACGAATGTCATGCCTGCCACACCTTCCCCTGGCAGGTCAGCGATGGCGCCAAACTGTCTGAATTCGCGCCTCATCAATTCAGGTTCCTTCCAGAAGCGCACGTAGTGACCTGACCATCGCCGCTGTAGCTCGCTTCGCAAAAAACCTGCGCGCACTTCCCCATAGACTTCCATTGTTTTTGGCAATCCGGTGATGCTGAAGATGAAGTTCTTCAGCATGGATTCGTCATACAGGTATTCGAGGAAGACGCGACCGCAGCTGTCTGTGTCGAGCAGCCCGTAATGATCGGCATTTGTGTAAAGGGCATATCCATGAGCCGAGCAAGGCACAGTGATGATCAGGACGCCTCCTGGCTTGAGGAGCCGCCATATTCTTTCGATGGCTGGCTTGTTTTCGGGTATGTGTTCAATAACCGATATGCTTGTGATCAAATCGAAGGCTGCGTCAGGTGAGTCAAAATCAGTGATCAATGCCGGCGAGGTTGCGCAGCGTGACTCGAAAGCTGCGGCCTTGATGAGCTGGCGAGTCAATTGAAGATCGCTCAAATCAGGGTTGAGCAGTGTTGCCCTGGCAACTGGATGCTCATGTATTACCCGCAAGGGGAAGATTGAAGGTGAGGATATGTCGAGGTACCGCTCGATCTGAGTTGGCAGGTTCCGCCAGGCGTAGTCAAACTCTTGATAGCGTGTCAAAACAATTGGGTTGCCAATCAAGTTGAAAAGCCAGCGCCGCGCATAAGGTGCGCGATTGGCCACCAACCATTTCATCGCAAGCCATGAAGCGCGCTTGTGAAATTCGATTCCACGCGCGCCTTGGTGTTCAGCTATGCGCACATATGCTGGCGCAAGCGCGATGCCGATCCCGCGCCACAGTGCGCGCATTGGTCTTGGCGCAAGCCTGACCGCGGTGGGCGTTTCTACATATGCCTCGTCAATGGTGTGGGTGATTGCCATCTGATTGATCAATTGACGATCTGTCTAAATCAAGGTGAAGTATGGAAATGGCACGATGAAACGACCGCCTGCATGGAGATAGTCGTGCTCGCGTGCCATGAACTCTTCCAGAAAGTGCCACGGCAGCACCAGAAAATAGTCGGGCTTTGCAGCGCGCGCATCCGCTTCGGAAATGATGGGAATGTTTGTGCCGACGGTGACGCGCCCCCATTTATCGGGGTTGCGCTCTGCTGCGGCTGTGATCAACGTGTGATCGAGTCCAAAGTATTGAAGAACCGTGTTGCCTTTGGTTGAGGCTCCATAGACATACACGCTTTTGCCTTGCGCAACTGCGTTGGATATGAACCCCACAGTATCTTGTTTGATGCGCTCGACGCGCATGGCAAACCCTTCGTAGATGGGTTTATCGGTCAATCCGAGACGAATCTCATTCTCACCCATGGCTTTCACACGCTCAGATGCAAGTGAGCGATAGGTTTCATCGCCAAAAACAACTGGATCGGCGCCTTTGTTGCGGATGTAGGCTCGTAGACTGCCGCCGTTGATGTCGTTCAATTCGACATCAACGACTTCAAAGCCGTGCAGATTGAGTAGATATTCCAGCGATTGCAGTGAATAGTATTCCAAATGCTCGTGGCAGATATTGCCGAACTCATTTGTCTTTAGCATTAACGGCAGATAACTCATTTGTATGATCCAAAGGCCGTTGAATTCAAGCACAAGTTTGATGTCAGATACAAATCGATTTGGATCTTC
The DNA here is from genome assembly GCA_039810125.1 of Thermoflexales bacterium. Taxonomy (GTDB): domain Bacteria; phylum Chloroflexota; class Anaerolineae; order J036; family Brachytrichaceae; genus JBDHWI01. Next base: position 6,938 of record JBDHWI010000016.1, read on the forward strand.
AAGGTCGTAAAACATTGCGATGCTTGTCACGACTTTGGCGCGCTTGCTACCCATCGCCTTGGCATAGATGTCGGCGCTGAAAAAGTCGATCATGACCTTGTCGGCCACTTTGCGGGCATCCTGTGCAACGTTGCTTGGATCGATGCCAACCTTGATGATGCCGCCCGTGCGGTATGAGGCTAGCAGCGTGCCATCATTGCACCCGATGTCCAGCACGGTATCTTCTTCTTGAAGATGAATGAGCGTCTCCGCCTTATTGGCAACATCGGCAAGGGCGTTTCGCATGGTCTGGTTGGTTCCACTGCGATACCAATAATTGCGATACATGTCATTGGGGTCCACTGTGTGGCGGAGTTGGAGTAGGTGACAGCGCCGGCACAGACAGAGTTCAAGAGGCGCTTTGCTGCCAGGCATATCGCCAGGTTTTGGGAAATCGGAAACGTAATGGTCGCCGAGATCCAATATTGGCTCCAGCGCGCTGTTGCAAACACGGCAGGTTATTCTCGTTTTCATTTTGGATGATAGGTCAATAACGTGCATTCAAGCAGGCTTCTGCGTCTATGGCAGACGCTGTGTATTCTGCACCGAGCGCATCAACAAGAGGTTGTGTGAAAGGCGCGGAGTTTGTCTAGCAACCACGCGCGCGTGAGATGCATACTCAATGCAGTAGCAATGACTGCGATGAGAGCAGTCAGGATGATCAAGACAAGGCTGGATACGCCGGCGGATGAAATGCCGAGCAAATAGCTGATGGCAAACACGACTCCGCTGGCAAAACTCGGTTGCACAATGCTTTGCGCCACCCATTTTAGCGCTCCTATAGGCATAATCTGCAAGTTGGTCAAGAGGATATAAAGCAGCAGAGAGATCGCATTGATCAGAACAAATACCCCGGCAGCGCCAGCTACAGCATAGCGTTGAATGGCCCAAACGAGCAGGGGCATTTGGAGGATCCCCATAAACACGCTGAGGATCAGGCTGATTTTGATATTTCCATGCGCCAACTGCAGGGCATATGGGATGTGCTGTAGCCCGACTAGCGCGTTGCCGGCGACGAACATGGCGGCAATAGGTGCAATCGATGAAGCCCTTTCAGTGTCACGCTGCCACATCCATAGAAACTCGTTCGAGTAAGTTGCCAGCGTGAAGCCGATTGGGATGATGGCGAGCGCCATGAACTGCCCGCTAAATCGAAAGAAGTTCAAAGCAATGTCGGCATTCCTCTCTTCAACAAGAGCTGTAAGCCTGGGATAGATGGCGGTGAAGATGGGCATATACAGCATGATGATGACACCGGCGTAAACTGAGGCGATCGTGTAGTGGCCATATTCACTGAGGGACACCGAACGGCTCAATAGGATAGGTGCGGCTTGGGTAAGCGGCACGCCAGCGAGGGAGGTTAGCGCTGCGCCAATAGCAAAGTGACGCACAGGCTTGAGCGTAAGCAAGTTGAAATGTGTTTTGCCATTGCTTGGAGGAATATTCTTCCATAGCAGTCTCGCAGCCAGCGCCGAATGGAGCATCGTTGCAATGATGAGCCAGGCCAGTAACGCCAAAATTGTTGGTGCGATGAGGAGAACGACAACCCCACCACCATGTTTTAGCGCAGATGTTGTCACTTGAAGGGCGACAAGTCGTGTTTGCTTTTGCAGTCCATTCATGCTGCCCTGATAAAAGGTAAGCGGCCATTGGACTACTGCAAGCACAGCCATCAGCAGAAGTGCTGTCTGCACTGTGGTGCCGCTGAGTGCATTTGCCTTCAGCCAGTTCTGCGCCAGAAATGGCGCGGTAAGAGCGATGGCGATCCCTAGCACCACACCCACCAGGATGTAAACCACCTCCATCGTACGTGTGAGTGTGCGCGCCTCGTCAATTTTGTCCGGCAACACGGAATAGCGCGCCAATTCTCGATTGATGGTCGGCGTGAAACCCAGATCAAACACTTGCGCAAAACCAATGATCGTCAAGTAGAACGCAAACAGCCCATACGCCTCTTCACCGAGGAGATGAATGTAGATTGGGATGACGAGCAACTGGATCAGCGCGGCCCAACCGTTGCCAAAGATGTTTGCAAAGAGGTTGCGCTTGGTCTGGCTGAGTTGTAACACTCTCGCCCAAATGCGGCGGATGATAGTCACCACTGCACAGTTGCTCTTTCTGCCACCTGTCCAATCATCTTCGCCACGATGTCGTAGCGCCCGAATGCCGGGATGAAATACACGCCCTGCACCGCGGCGCGCAACTGCGCGAGGATCTCCGTCGCAATTAGCGCGCCCTCCGTGCGCGTCTTGTTGCCGGCGCGCTCCAGGCGTGTCACGATCTCCGCCGGCATCACCATCCCCGGCACTTCGTTGCGCAGGAACTGCGCATGCCGCACGCTCGCCAGCGGCAACACGCCGGCCAGCAGCGGAATCGCCAGCTTGCCGAACAACGCTTCGTAGTGCGCCAGAAATGCCAGCGCCACCTGCGGGTCGAACACCGGCTGCGTCAGCGCAAAGTCTGCGCCACAGTCGATCTTCTTCTTGAGCAGCTTTGCCTCCTTGTCAAAGTCCACCGGCGTCAAATTCGCCGCAACACCCACCAGAAAATCGCACGGCTTGCCGATTGACGCGCCCGATGCGTCCACGCCGCGGTTTAGCTGCTCCTTGATCATTTGCACCAATCCCGTCGGCACGACGTCATGATGATCGCTCGCCTGCGGAAAATCGCCGATGCTGGTTGGGTCGCCCATCGTCACAAACAGATTGCGCACGTCCAGCGCGTGCGCTGCCAGCAAATCGCCCTGCACCCGCAACAGGTTGCGCCCGCGCACCGGAAAGTGCAACACGGTCTCAATCTGCGCGGCCTGCTGCACGCGGTGCGCTGCTGCCAGTCCGGTCATGCGCATGCGCGCCATGGGAATGTCTGAGATGTCCACGACGGTTGCGCCGGCTTCGCGCAGCATCGCAGCCGTCTCCACCATCGCGGCAGTATCCGCGCTCTTCGGCGGCTCTACCTCCACCGTAATGACGAATCTGTTCTGCGCAAAAGCCTGAGCCAACGCAGATGGCGCGCTGCCATTGTCACGCAGGGGAATCGGCGCTGGCGCAACATCTTTCACGGCAAGGCTGACGCGCGTCGGCGCGCTGTCCTCCTTCAGCAAGCCATTCACCGCCGCGCGCATCGCCTTGATGTGCGCCGGCGTGGTGCCGCAGCAGCCGCCCACCAGCCGCGCCCCGATGTCGATGAAGCGCCGCGCATAGTCTGCAAAATATTCCGGCGTGGCGGGATAAAACACGCGCTCGCCGCGCGCCTCGGGGAAGCCGGCGTTCGGCATGGCGCTCAGGCGCGGCGCATCGCCGTGCATCGCCTCCGTCGCTGCGGCCATCTTCTGCACCACCTCAAACACACCGCGCGGACCGGTGGAACAGTTCGCGCCGATCAGCGCCGGCTTCCAGGCTGCCAGCCGTTGCGCGGCATCTTGCGGCGTCAGGCCAAGCAGGGTGCGCTGGTCGCGGCTGAAGGTCATGTGCGCCACCACCGGCAAGTCACATGCGTCCTTTGCTGCGCGCAACGCCGCTTCGATTTCGCTCACATCTGAAAATGTCTCGAGGATGATGAGGTCTGCGCCGGCGTCGGCCAGCGCGCTGATCTGCTCCTTGAAGGCGGCGTAGGCTTGATCGGCGCTCACGCTGCCCAGCGGGGCAAGCCGCGCGCTCAGCGGCCCCACCGCGCCAGCGATCAGGATGCCAGGCCGTACATCGCGGGCAGCCTCTTTTGCCAACTCAACGCCACGCGCGCAGATTTCGGCTACGGCATCCGAAAGGCTCCAGGCGTCAAGGCGAATGGCGTTTGCGCCAAAGGTGTTGGTCTCAAGCACATCTGCGCCGGCGGCCGCGTATTCGCGGTGGATGTCGCGAATGGCGTTTGGGCGCAGCAAATTCAAGCCATCGTAGCATTCGTCGAAGCCGATGCCGTGCGTATAGATCATCGTGCCCATTGCGCCATCGGCAAGCAGGGGGCGCGATTCGATCAATTCCAGAAAGCGTGAGGTCATTTACGATTTGTGGTTTCTTGTTGCAGCTTTCTCACGCGCAATCTGATGCGTGCGTGCCGGTCGACATCTGTGATATTTGCGGCTGAGAAATGAGAATCAGGCAACAAGAAACGTGAGTTGGTCAGATTTTCAAGGCTCGTTGCGAGAGCATCTGCGGCTCGACATTTTCAATATCGGGCAGCATTTCAAGTCGATCGATGTGTTTGAGCGCGCCGGCGACGTCGCCTTCGCAGTCGCACACCCAGGCGGCATTTGGCGCGTAGCTCAGTTTCATCTCGATGCGATAGCCGGCCATCTCGATTCTCTGTGCATGCGTGCCGGCATCCACGCCCTCTGCAAAGCGCACCAGCACGCGCCCGGTGGGCACGACCAGCGCTGCATCGTTGCGGTAGACCGCTGTCACATCCTTGGTGAGGGATTTCGGTTGGCCGGCGATCACGGTGATGCCCGTTTCACCAGGCGCCAGCTCGATCCCGCGCGCGTTTGCCGGCTGCCCATGCACCGCATAATGGTTATCGTCGCGCACATACACGACATCCGGATTCTGCGTGCTGGCGCGCAACCGCTTTGGGTATTCGCTCAAGCCGGCCATGATCTCGCCCCCCTTTGCAGGATGCGCTTGATTATATCGACTACCAAGACAGTGGAACGCAGCATCCGGCCTGTAGAACGGGCAATCCCACGATTGGCGTATTGACTTTGTGATTGTGTAGATTACGCTTAGCCCGTTCACCTGTTCATCTGTTCATACAATCTCCGACAATGTTCACTTTCACCTACGGCGGCAAGCAAGGCGCCACCTATACCCTCGAAGAAAGCGCTGCCTTCATGGCGGTGCGCACTCACAGCCGCGAATCGGTCATGGCCAAGGACCCGGCGGCATCGGCACCCCTCTCGCATGAAGCGCGCCAGATCCTCGATGACTTCGAGATGTGGGATCGCTTCCCGACCGCCGGCGTCGACGTGCTGTGGACGCCGAAGGGTAGCCAGGGGGTGGTGACTGAGGCACGCGCCATTCTGAAGAAGGAGCCAGATGTGCGCTTCGCCGGCCGCGTGCTGATCGATCCTGAATCGAATGCACCGGTGCTGTACACCGAAAATCTCTTCGTCAAATTCCAGGATGACGTGAAGCCGAGCGCCGGCCGCGCGTTGCTCAAGCAATTCGGCCTGAAGGTGAAATACAAGGTCAACTACACTCGCAACGCCTATTTTGTGGCTGCAAAGGAAGGCGCCGGCTTTGGGGTGTTCGATATCGCGCAACGGCTGTTGAACGAGCCGGCAGTCGAGCTGTGCCACCCCGAGTTGCTGCGCCGCCGGCGCTCGCGCGTGGCCTTTGTGCAGCAATGGCACTTGAAGCGCACCGCAATCAGCAATCGCACCATCGACCAGAGCGCGAACGTGGAGGCGGCGTGGGCGCTCTCTCAGGGCGAGGGCGTGACCGTCGCCATCATCGATGACGGCGTGGACATCGACCATGAGGAATTTCGCAGCGCCGGCAAGGTCGTCGCCCCGCGCGACGTGACGCGCAAAGGCAATGACCCGCGCCCAACCAACCTCGACAATCACGGCACGGCGTGCGCCGGCGTCGCAGTGGGCAATGGCAATTTTGGCGCGTCGGGCGTCGCGCCCAAGGCAAGGTTGATGCCCATTCGTTTTGCTTCTGCGCTTGGCTCGCAAGATGAGGCCGATGCGTTTGTGTGGGCGGCGCAGAACGGCGCGGATGTGATCTCGTGCAGTTGGGGGCCGGCGGATGGCAGGTGGTGGGACGCCAGCGACCCGCTGCACAAGCAGGTGGTGCCATTGCCCGATTCAACGCGCCTGGCGATGGACTTTGCCGCGCGCACCGGCCGCAACGGCAAGGGCTGCGTGATCGTGTTCGCCGCCGGCAACGGCAATGAGAGCGTCGACAACGACGGCTATGCCAGCTACGAAAAAGTGATGGCGGTTGCGGCGAGCAACGACACCGGCACGCGCGCCGCCTACAGTGATTTTGGCAAGGCCATCTGGTGTGCCTTTCCCAGCAACAACGGCAACCCCTCGCTCACGCCCGGCATCTGGACGACCGACCGCATGGGCAGCGTCGGCTACAACCCAGGCCAACTCGACCGCGGCGACCGGCAGGGTAATTACACCAATAGCTTCGGCGGCACGTCGAGTGCCGCGCCAGGCGTTGCCGGCCTCGCCGCGCTCATCCTCGCCCGCAACCCTGCGCTGCGCTGGGATGAAGTGCGCGATGTCATCCGCCGCAGTTGCGACAAGATCGATCTGGCGAACGCGCAATATGACGCCGATGGTCGCAGCGCGTGGTATGGCTTTGGGCGCGTGAACGCGAAGAAGGCCGTGGAGTTGGCGTTGCCGGCACAACCTGCGCCAGCGGTCATCGTCGCTGCGCGGCAGGATGTGAAAATCCCCGATCTCAAATCGGCGCAGTTGAGTGTGGCAGTCGCCGAGGCGCGGCCGCTCAAGGCGTTGAAGGTGACCGTTGACATCGACCACACCTATCGCGGCGACTTGGTGGTGACGCTCAAGCCGCCGGCGGCGATGGGCGCGCCAAATGTGGTGCTGCACAGTCGCGCCGGCGGTGCTGCCGACAACATCAAGATGACCTATGCGGCGAGCAACTTGCCGGCACTCGCCGCGCTGAACGACAAGTCGCCGCAAGGCACATGGACGCTGCTGGTTGAGGACAAAGCCCGCTACGACGCCGGCACGTTGCGCGGCTTCACGCTGGAGATGCAGTTGTAGATATGCGTGTGGTGCGGATTCACCCGTCCATCAAGCGCTTCGCCGTTTTCATCAGTGCGTCGATCTCGTCACGCGGCCGGCCCTTGCTGAGCAAATACGCGTCCAGCAACTGTTCCGGCGTCAGCATCTCCGGGCTTTCCAGACCGATGCGCGAGCGCGAGTCGCGCTGAATGTCGCGTGAGATGCCGGCGATCAGGTGCGCCTCACTGAGCTTGTTTTCCACTTCCCGCAGGCGGAGCATTGGCTCTTGAGACTGCAGCAGCTTCACCCGCACGCGCACGATGGCATCCTTCACGTCGTGCTGCTCGATGGCGCGAATGACCGCGTCCGTCGGTGTCTCGCCATCGTTCGTCGCATCTGCGAAGATCGACACAAAGCGCCGCACGTCCATCTTCACGAATTCCCACGTTGTCGCGCCGCGCGCCACATGCACCCAGCAAAAGCCCTTCGCCTCGTTCTCCTCGCCGAAGTCGATCCGCTCCAGGCTGCCGGAATACACCACTGCCGGGTAGCGATCCTTGTTGGCGTCCTGGTGCTTGTGGATATGCCCCATCGCCACGTAGTCCCATGCTTCCAGCGACAGATTGCTGAGCTTCACCGGCAAGTCGCGCCCCAGCATCACTGAGCGCTCAGAGCCGAAGGCTGCGCCGCTGATCGTGAAGTGACCGGTCAAGATCGCCGGCAGCGCCGGGTCGGCTTCGTCCGCCAAAATCTTGATCTGGTCGGCTAGCGCCTTCTCCATCTCTTCGTCCAGCGACTCAATCGAGCGTCCGCGAAATTCCTCTTGTTGCATCAGGCGCGAGCGCTGCGGCCACGGCACGGTCGCCACTTGCAACACGCCGCGCTTGGTCTGGATGCGGTGCAGCCTCTCGGTGCGCGCGACGATGATGTTCGGCACGTCCAACGTGGCGAAGATGTCGATGCTGCTGGCGCGCTGCTCCATCAAGGGAATGTCGTGGTTGCCGACCAGCATCACGGTGGGAATGCCGGCTTTTGACAGGCGCACGATCTGCCGCGCAAATGCGCGCTGGTAGGTGGGGTTGGGGTCGCGCGTCTTGAAGGCGTCGCCGGCGAAGATCACCGCGTCGGCCTCATGCTCGATGGCGTAATCGACGATCTCCCTCAATCGTGACACGAAGTCCAGCACGCGCTGGTTCATGCCGGTTTCAGGGTCGATCTTCCCGTAGTTCTCCATGCCGATGTGAATGTCGGCAAAGTGCAGGACACGAATCGGTTGAGTCATTGATGTGAATTATCGCGGAACAGCCTTTGACCCAGATGCAGCCTGCAAGGCGAGGTGACTGATGCAAAAACAGCTGCGTTTCTCTACGCCTGTCTGGGGCAAGGTGTTATTGCACCACTGGCAGCTTGCCTGCATCGCCGGCGACCTCGACATAGGGCGCGCTCACCCAGCCGGTGCGATCATCCGCCAGCGCCACACGCAACCATTGTCCATTCGCCGTGCGGCCAGTCACAGTAATGGCGCTGCCGGCGTCAACCTGCGTCAGGATGCGATTGCGCGTGCTGGGGCCGGCGCGCACATTCAACAGCTCCTTCGCCTTGCCAATCAGCGTGTTTGCCGCAGCTTGCGGTTCGGGCGCCGGCGTAGCCCTCGGGAAGAGCGCATCACTGATGACGATCGACTGCATCATCGCATCCAGTGCGGCGAGCGAAGGTGTGAAGCTTTGCGGCGCACCATCAAGCGCGCTGATCACGCCGGCGACATAGCCCTTGTAATCCTTCTTCATCGCATCGCGCACAGCTTTCGTCACGTCGGCTGCGCTTGCCGGCAATACGCTCGTGGAGATGGGGATGTTTGCGGCGATGAGATGCCGGCCATCGTTCGTCAACCCTTGAAAGACGTAGGTCAGATTGGATGACGTGGCAGCAGTGATCTCTTGCGTGAACTGCGTGAGATAGCGCACGCCTCTGCCGCCGTTGAACGCAAGGTAGTGCGGCGCGCTGTGGAAGGCTTGCGTTTGATCGGACGTGGGCAACAGCGGCAGCGCCTCATTCAGCGCCGGCGGCTGCGTCGCCAGCACATTCTGCAATGTCAGCGTTGCGCTGTTGAAGAGCGTGGCCTGCACATTGCGAAAGATCGCGCGATAGTCGTCCAGCGGCACAATGATGATCTGCTTTTGTTTCGGATCAAATTGCTGTGTCGCGGTGATGCCATCGAAGGTGACGCGGATGTGCGTGGGCAGCGCATCAAGATCGACCCAGCTCTTCTGGTTGATGTAACCATCCACGCGCTGCGCAGCGGCGCTGCCGGCGACGCCGCTCACGCTGAGCGCAAGCCCATCCATCAGTTGGGAGTAGATCGGCGCGATCGTCACGTCGGTCGATGCGCTGCCATCTGGCGCGCGCACTTCCAGCTTCGCCGGCCCAGCCGCCACAGCGCCAAACGCCACGCTGCTGGTGAATATGCCAGCCTGATTCCACTCGCCAGTTACGTTGAGCAAGCCCTGTGTGATGAGATTGCCAGCGGCATCGCGCAGGGCATAGGTCATTGCCTTGCCCGCCGGCGTCAACGCCACCACGCCGCTCACGATAAATGGGCTGCTGATCTGTGCGCCACGCGCCGGCGCATCGATCGTAATGACTTGTGGCGGCGCTTCAGGTGTGGCAGTGGGCGCTGGGGCCTGCGCCAGCGCCGGCCTTGTGAAAGGCGCACTGCACAGTAGCGCCAGCGCGCTTAGAAAGACGCTGAAGGGTAGAAGGCGGCTTCTGTTCATGTTGGCATGGCGTTGCCGGCGGGCTGTACGGCGGGCTTGTTCTCCATCGGCAGCACCCACATCATGATTATCCCCGCCAGCCGAATGACGCTGCACAGCACCAGTGCAGCCGGCACGCCGATGATACCGGACAGCCCCACCGCAGCCAGCGGCGCAACCATCGCGCCGACATTCATCAATGAGATGTGCGCAGCCATATAAGTCGAGCGGCGCTCCTCAGGAATGACGTTCAACAACACGCTGAACAACGTCACGTTGATGGCTGGATCGAGCAGGGTGAAAGCGAAGCCGATGGCGAGAATGGGCGCCGGCAAGGGAAAAAGCACGAGCAGCAGCGGGTAGCTCCAATACAGCATCAGCGTGCGCAGCAGCACCCAGCGATTGCCCTTCTTGTCGATCACGCGCGGCCAGAACAGGGCGCCGATCATCGTGCCGATCTGCCATAGCGTGCTGTTCAATCCCAGCCAGGCCTCGTCGAATTGCAGTGTGTTGATGAAGTAGAGCGTGAGCAGCGGCACCGCGCCCCAGATGCCCAACCAGCCCACGAGAATGGCGAGATTCAAGTTGGCGAAAGCCTTGTTTGCGCGATAGGCTTCGCGCAGGGCGCCAAAATTGATTTGCAAGCGCGGCAATGCCGCCGGCGCCGGCTTCACGGCATAGTCGGGAAACTTCACCTTTGTCACCAACCAGGTGCTGTATTGCGCGGCGAGGAAGCCGAGCAGGTTCAGCACCTGATAGTTGATGGGAAAGGGCGCCGCTTTCAGCCACAGGCCGCTGAGGAATGCGCTGATCGCAACGCTGATCGCGAGCAAAAAGGTGCGCGTCGAAAGAAACCCGCTGCGCTTGTCGGGCGGGCAGATGTCGCCGATCAGGCTGAGGAAGCCTGCGTTGAAAAACGCAATCGGCACCGCCTGCAGCACGACGAGCGCCACGATGGACACGGCCTGCAGCTGCGTCGGTATCAGCCACGGAATGAGCGCGATGAATAGATAGGCGCAGCGGCCGGCCGTCAGGCTGCCCATGATCCAGGGCTTGCGATTGCGGCGGCTCTCCAGAAAGCGCGCGCTGGGGATGGTGAGGATGATGGTAAGCAGCGCGACGAGCGCTGGCATGATGCCGATCAGTGAATCATTGCCGCCCAGCCTCAGGATGAACGGCGCGTTGAAACTCACCATGCCGGTGGCGATGCCGGCCCAGATGATTTCGATGGATAGATAGTAGAGGTTCTGCTCGGCGGGCGTGTCGCCCTTGAATTCAGACCAGCGGCTCGCGATTGCGCGGCGCAGTGTATTTGCAGTGGATGGCACGGGCGTGGAAGATATCACATTCCGGGCAAACAAAAAGCCCGAAGCGTGAATGCTTCGGGCGTCTTGTCTCACAGATGAGCCGGCGACCTACTTCTCTTCCTTGTAGGTCACATGCTTGCGCACGAACGGATCATAGCGGCGCAATTCCAGGCGCGCAGTGTCGTTCTTGCGGTTCTTCTCGGTCAGGTAGAAGTGGCCGCTTTCGCTGCTCTTCAACTTGATGACGATGCGGTTTCCCTTTTTCTTGGATGCCATGTCAAACCTCTCTTGGCTACTTGTTCAGCGTGCCCGGCATGGGCAGCAGCGCCAGATGGCGGGCGCGCTTGATGGCACGCGCAACCAGCCGCTGGTTCTTCGCGCTCAAGCCGCTGCGCCGGCGAGGCAGAATCTTGCCCTGGCTGCTCACATAGCGCCGCAGTTGCTCGTAATTCTTGTAATCGGGCGTGGTGCCAGTGGTGGCAAATTCATCCACGCGCTTGGGGCGCACCGCCCCTTGTTCATAGCTGCTGCGCTGTGGGCGCCGCTTCGCGCCGCCTTTCGCAGCCCCAGCCTTGGGCCCTGAGGGCTCGGCCGATGCGTCCTCGGTCTCGGAAAAGCTGTTGTCCACGATTTCTCCTAACGAATCTCACTTACAGAACTTTGCCGCGCAAGCATTTTCAGCTTGCGCGGGCGCAAGATTTTATCACAGTGGGCGATTGAATCGCCGGCGCCAAAATACAAACACCACGATGAAACCGAGAACGTAGACCGCGATCAACGGGAGCCAGGCTGCGCTCGGGATGCCAAGAATGGGGTTGCCCGCCGTTGCCGGCGCTGCGGCTTCAGCCGTGGCCGTTGGCGTCGCTTCGGTCGCGCCGGCGACAGTTGGCTCGGCCGTCGCTTCTGCTGCGCCGGCTTCCGCCGTTGCGGTCTCAGTCGATGTTGCTTCTGCCGTGGCCGATTCAGTGGCTGCCGGCGTCGCTTGCGCCTCCGGTGTTGCATTGGCCGCTGGCAGTTGCGGCAGGCGTGGCATGCGCGTGGGCAAGGGCAGCGTAGGCAGCGTCTTGGTGATCACGCTGATGATCGGTGGCGTGGTTGTCATCTGCCCAGCCGCATCAACCGTTGTGGTCACCACCTCCGTCTGCTCGACCTGTGTCATCGGCGGCGGATTGGTCACATCCTCCGGCATCGGCATGGTCCCAGTGGTGATGACGGTTGTTGTCACCACGACATGCGCGCCTGGCTGCGATATGCTGCCGGTGTCGGTGACGACCTGTGCGGTGGTCGTTTCGGTCTTGGTCGCCGGCATCTGCGCGTCGACCGGGTGCATCTCCTCAACCGTCTTCTTGGTTTCGGTCGTCGTTACCACCACCGGCGCGCCGATCTCAATGCCAGCTTCGTTGGTGATGGCGGTTGTCTGCGTCACACTTTGTGTTGTCACATCCACGGTTACCGTGGCCGGCATCGTTGGCTCCAGTGGATGTGCCTCTTCGGTGCGGGTTGTGGTCTTGGTCGTGGTCACCGCGCTCGGCGCGCTATCTGCATCGCCGGCCTCTTGCGCCGTCGTGTCGGTCTTCACCACCACTGTGATGGTTGCCGGCAGCGTCGGGGTGATCGGATTCATCTCAGTTGTCGTGGTCACCACTTCGGTTTGCGTCACCTCGCGCGATGGCACATTTACGGTGATGTTGACCGTCGGCGCGATCTCGATGTGACGGGTGGTGGTGGTGACGACGACAGCCTCGCCAGTCTGCGAGCTTGGCATGGTCTGTGTTTCGACGCTGCTGGATTCAATCACGGTGACGGTCAGCGGCTGTGTGCCGGCGACGTCGCTCGTGTCGGTCACCACCGCCGTCGATGTCACGACAGTCACTGTGACTGGCAACCCGCTCAACATGTCCGTGATCACCTGGCTCGCTTGTTCCAGGATGGTGGTGGTGATGACTGCGCCGGTCGGCGTGGTTGCGGTCACTGTCTCGGTTGTGATGACAGGCGTGGCCTCTGTCGGCGTGATCGTTTCGGTAGGTGTCACCGTTTCGGTCGGTGTGATTATTTCAGTCGGCGTAACCGTTTCGGTTGATGTGACCTCCGCCGTCGGCGTCACGACTGGTGTAGGCTCAACTGCCGGCTCGGTCGGCACGGCGGTTGGCTGGGTTGTGCCGGCCTCCGCGAGGATGGCCTCAAGTTGATCGAGCTGTGCCTGTGCGGCGGGGTCGCCGGCCTGTTTCAGTGAATCGAAAATGTCGCGTAACTCGCCGGCCAGCTTTACGGCCGTCGCGTTTCTCGGATCCAGTTTCAACGCGGCTTGCAACTCTGCCAGCACTTTTTCTGCGAGGCCTTTTGGAAATTCATTGAAGATCGGGCCGCTCAGGTCGATCAACGTCTGCGCAAGCTCGGCGTGCGCCTGTGCTGATGTCGGGTCGGCCTGTTGCGCCTGCTTGTAGGCGTCTTCGATCTGCGGCACGAAGTTCGCGCCAGTCTGGGGGCCGTATTTCACAAAGACGGCCTGGCGATAGGCGCGGGCGAGTTTCAACCAGGCTTCGGCATCTTTGGGGTTGCGTTCCACAGCCTCGCGCGCGTTCACGATGGCCTGCCACACGCTTGGCGCAAGCACCGTTGCATGGAAGTTGTCGTCGCGCGTCGGCTCAAGATCAGTGAAGCGCCACGTCACTGCGCCGTCTTTGATCGTGCCGCCGGCGCTGCTTTCATGCAACACCACGTTCTCTTCGGTGGCAGGGTAGGGCAACTTCACTGTAATCTCGCCCTCACCGATCGGCCCATCCCAGCCGGCGCCTGTTTCCAGAATGTATTTGAACGCGCCGTAGGGCATGTAGCCGGTCGATTGCAGGATGTAGCCCACTTCGATCTTTGTGTCGCGACCCTTCGGGAAGGTTACGTCGAAGGCGGCCCACTTGATCGGCGGGTCTTTCTCGCCGGCGGGGTTGGGCGTGGTGATGATGTGCGTCGGCACAAGCTTGCCATTCACCTTCACCGTGATGTTGTCGATCTCAGGCTGCCCACCGTAGCCGTCACCCATGCCGCTGGGGTCGCTGATGGGGAAGCGCACGGTCATCGTCTCGTCGGCGTCGCCGGCGTTGCGCATGGTGAACCTCGCCGTCACTGCCGCCAGCGGCAGCGCGCTCACACCCTTGCCCTTGACGTTCAGCACCTCGATCAGCACTGACTCGGCGGCCATTTGCACGCGGGTTTGCTGCCCGGGCTCGATGTTGCTGCCTGGCGCTTGCTCCGGCGGCGCGACATCCGCGCGCGCAACAAGCATGGGCAACGACAGGCTGCAAAGGACGATGGCCAGTAGAGTGCGAACTAAGGTTGTAATGCGCCGCATAGTAATTCCCTTGTAATCTCCCTTTTCGCTATGATTGCCGCGAGCGAAGAATCACGCCGCTGGCGTGCGTGACTTCTCCAATCTCTTGGACTGAAGTATCGGTCAGATTTTGTTCTATTGCACGCCGAAATTGCTCCGGCACGTGAATGGGCTGCAAATTGTATTGCTGCTCGGCGATCTGAATGAGCAGAGTCGCCGGCGATGCGCCTGGCGCAATGTTGTAGATGCGCTCCTTGAACGTCGCAGCAATCGCCTTGGCCGTGGCTTCATCCAGTGCGAAGCCGCAGATCTCCTTCAGGAAGTAGTGCACGATGTTCCAGCCGCTGAGCGGGCCGAGCAGGATTTCGGATTCGGTGACGCCGAACTGATCGAGCGGGTGCGCCTCGTAGGTGGCGCTGTTGTTGATGACTGCCTTGCTATGCACGCCGGCGGTATGCGTGCGGTTGGTCAGGCTCACCGGCTCCTTGCTTGGCACCAGTTTGCGCATCTTGTCAGCCATCATCACGTTGATGGGATATGAGTTGCGCAGATGGTAGCCATCGAGCTTGTCGTATTCCTTGTCGATGAACAGATTGAAGAGCAGCGCGGTCATGCTGGTGATGCCGCTGCGTTCACCGATGCCAAGCAGCGTGGTGTTGATGTATTGCATGCCGGCCCTCACCGCTTCCAGCGCGTTGATCACCGAGAAGCCGCGCTCATCATGGAAGTGACCTTCGAGCGCAACATGCGGATAGCGTTCGCGCAGGAGTGCCACTCGCCGTGCCACCGCCCCAGGTGTGGCAACACCCACCGTGTCGGGCGTGCCGAATCGATCGACGTGCGGCGAGACGGCGTCATACACGCGACACAGGTTGGTTTCGCTGGTGCGAAAAGCGTCCTCGCCGCTGAAGCGCAGCACGAGGTGCGGATAATTGCGGCGGATTTCTTCGAGTAGCCGGCCGGCGCGCTGCGCGATGTCGTCCAGCCCCATGCCATGCTTGTGGTTGATCGAAACCTCGGACGTGCCGATATACATGTTGAGGCCGTCTGCGCCGGCGTCGATGGCAGCTGCCACGTCGTCGGGATGGCAGCGCACATGCGCCAGCAAGAATGTATAGCCCTTGTGCATCACCAGTTCGTCACGCACTGCCTTCACTGCGGCAAAATCTTCCGCTTCGTGCGAGCTGACGTTGGGTGCGAATAGCTCGATGAACTTTACGCCATACAAGATCAGCGCGCGCGCAATCTCCTGCTTGTCAGCCGTGGTGAAGAAATACTTGTAGTGATCGTGCAGCAGCGGCGACTGCGGCCCTTCGCGCAGCGTCGTGTCAATGATCTCCAGCCGGCGGGGCAGGTAATGGCGAAAGGAAAAGGGGGCGTTCATACGGGTCGGTATTTTGCAATTGGCAGGCGCATGTTGCCTTGCTGGTTGCACGCAATGCCTTGCTCGTCATCCATCATGCTTTGCGTGCCGTGATTCGCATTGGACTCACGTCTTTGTCAAGGTTGTAAGCACGTGGGTCAGAACTTTAACTGCCTTCTCAAACTCGTCAATGCTGACATGCTCATTTGGCGTGTGGTCAAGCGATGAATCGCCCGGGCCATAGGCGACGATGGGGCAATTCCAGACCGGGCCGACCACGTTGAAATCGGCTGTGCCGGTCTTGTGCTTGAACGCCGGCCGCAGCTTCTCGGCGCGTATGGCATCCACGAAGGCGCGCGCCAGCGATGAATCCTTCGAAGAGCGGAAAGCGCGCTCGGCGCTGGAGAAGGAGAGCGATTGGAGGCTGGAGGGCAGAGAGGGCGCATCGGCGACGGGTGGTTGCTGCCGCGCAGTCTCCGCAGCCCACGCTCGAATCTCTTTTTCCAGCCTGTCTGGCCCGAAGCCCTCCGGCAAGCGCGCGGCGATGACCAGGTCGCACCATTCTTTCAGGCCGTCTCCACCGCTCTGGATGTGGCGCAGCGAGGGCATGAGCTGATCGAAGGCTTTTGGCTTGCCGGCGTTGAAGTTGTCACTCAGATGCTTGACAAAGTTCCACAGATCGACGGTTTGCTCGCTCACGCTGGGACCGGGCATGGCGGTGTGTCGCATCGATTGCTCGAAGCGCGCCTGAACCAGCAGCCGGCCTTTGTAACCCAGGGTGATGCCATCCATGCCGCTTGGCTCACCGATGATGCAAAATGCCGGCGCGTATTGTGTGGCGGCAAATCGCGCACCCTTCGATGACGCAGCCTCCTCCTCGGTTGCACCGATGACGATGATTTGCCAGTCGCCCATTGGGGCATTGCGCGTCGTGAATTGCTGCGCAGCCAGAATGAATGCGCACAGCGGCCCTTTTGCATCCACGCTGCCGCGTCCGAAGAGTTTGCCATCTTCATAGCGCACTGGCACATCGCCACCCACCGTGTCCATGTGGCCGAGCATGACGATCTGCTTTGGACCATCACCGAGGATGCCGACGGCGTTGCCGGCGTCGTCGATGAAGGCATGGTTGAAGCCACGCTGCTGCATCTCATCGCGCAGAAAGGCAGCCACCTGCGCCTCCTGCCGGCTAAGCGAGGGAATACGCACGCACTGTTCCAGGAGCTCGATCATATCTTTTCGAGCCACGCCTCCAGATCGCAGAGTGGTTTATCCTGCTCTATCTCGTTGAATACTTCGTGGAAGAAGCCGGCGTATTCGTGATACTCGCCGATGCCTGGTTTGAGCCGCGCGAAGAATTCCTGTGCGCCGCGTTTGTCGACGTAGGTGTCGTCGCCGGCGATGAACATCGCCACTGGCAAATTCAACTCCGGCGCGCGCTTGCGCGCCTCTTCGCCGGCATCGACGATGAAGCGCGCCAACCGCAGTGTCATGCGATGGTGCCCCAGCGCATCCTGCGCCTTCCACGCTTCCCACTCAGGGTTGTGCGTTGCCGGCTGAGAGAGGCTTGCCGGCGCTTCCAGCGTTGGCAATACCATGGATAGCAGGCGACTCACTGTGATCAGCGCCGGTGAGGCAAGCGCTGCGAGTGCCGGCGATGACAACGCCAGGGCGTGCAGAGTAACCTGGTGCCGCACGCCATATAGCGCCGCAATTGCGCCACCCATGCTGTGGCCGAGCAGCACCGGCTTTTGTTCTGCTTCGCTGGTCACATGTTGCACCAGCAGCTTCAGATCGTCGATGAGGTGGTCGGGGTGGTTGATGTCGCCACGCGGGCCGGCGCTTTTGCCATGCCCGAAGTGATCGAGCGCCCACACCGCATAGCCATGCTTCATGAATCGCGCCGCAACGTGCTCGTAGCGTCCGCTGTGCTCGAATACGCCATGCGACAAAATGGCGGCGTGGCGCGCTTCACCGGCGGGTCGCCATTGCCGCACCAACATGCGCTCGCCAACGCTCGACTTCAACGTGACTTCTGTAGATTGCGACATGGGTTTAAGTCTGTTTAGCGCGCCAGCACTTGCGCGGTTTTCTCGACGACGACGTCAATTTGTTCATGGGTGATGACCGCCGGCGGCAGGAATCGCAGCACGTTCAGGCCGGCCGGCAGCGCCAGCACCCCCTCTTGCTGCAAACCGCGCAGAAATGGCGCAACCTTCGTTTTCAACTCCACGCCGATCAGCAGCCCCTTGCCGCGCACCTCACGGATGATCGGCGCGTTGATCTCCTCCAGCCGCTCCATGAAGTAGGCGCCTTTCTCAGCGGCTTGCTTCGGCAGGTCGAGCCGCTGCATCTCGCTGAGCGAAGCAATGCCGGCGGCGCACGCGAGCGGATTGCCGCCAAAGGTGCTGCCATGCACGCCGGGCGCGAGATTTTTCACCGTGTCGCGGATGCCGACTGCGCCCATGGGGATGCCGCCGGCAATCGCCTTGCCCATTGCCATCAGGTCAGGCGTTACCCCACTATGTTCGACGGCGAACCACTTGCCAGTGCGGGCGAAGCCGGTCTGCACTTCATCGATGATGAGCAGCGCGCCGGCGTTGTCGGCAAGCGCGCGCACGCCGAGCAGATACGCGTTTGTGCCGGGATGCACGCCACCCTCGCCCTGCACTGCCTCGATGATGATTGCGGCAGTTTGCTCATTGACTGCATTCGCCATCGCCTCAAGGTTGTTGTATGGCACATGCGAGAACCCCGGCACCAGCGGCGTGAATGGCTCGCGATACTTTGGCTCATAGGTTGCCGAGAGCGCGCCCATGGTGCGGCCATGAAACGCGCGCACTGCGGCGATGATGTTTTGGCGGCCGGTGCTGAGCCGCGCGAACTTGATCGCCGCCTCCACCGATTCCGCACCGGAGTTGCTGAGGTAGATGCGGGTGAGGCCGGCGGGCAGCACTGCCTGCAAGCGCTGCATGAATTCTGCGCGCCGGTCGTTGTAGAAGATTTCAGGGCAGGTGATCATCGTCAACGCCTGCTCTGCGATGGCGCGCGCGACGGCCTCATTGGCGTGGCCGAGCGTGCTGACACCCTGGCCGCCCACGCAATCAATATAGGCGCGGCCCTGGTCATCCCACAACGTCGCGTCCTTGCCGCGCACGATGGTGATGTCGCGCTTGGGATATACGCCGGAGGTGAACTGCTGCTCAATCTGCTGATGCGTCATCGTCGTCATAGGGCGGGCATTGTACGGCGATTTGGCGCCTCTGCGATTTGCAGGAACGCCAAATTCTGTTTGTCTATTTGCCGGCGACGCGCATGGTTGTGGCAGCATGCCGGCGGTGCTTTGCAAGTGCAATCACAGCATATGCGCCGCGCCAGATCAGCAGCATCAGCCCGCCGAATCCAAATGCGGCATTGACGAACGGCATCACAATCGTTGGCGATTGCAGCCCCCATGCGCGAATGACCAGCCCCAGCGGCACAGCCAGCACCCACGCCACTGCGCTCCGCAGCAGGAACAGCGCGACATCGCGCCAACTGTTCATGGGCGGGTGAGCGTAGACGCCCAGCAGCCAGCTCAGGAGGATCACCGGCGGAGCCACCATTGCGGCTTGCATCAGCGTGCGAATGATGGGGTTGTATGCAACGAACATTGCATGCTGAATTTCACCGATTAACAGAAACAAAGCGAGAACGATGATGTCGCCGATGATCAGGACGGTGAATTGATTACGGGTATTTGAAGCTTTCATGTGAGTTTGAAAAATCGGCCGTGACGAAATCACGACGCGATGACTTGAAAGATGGCGTGGAGCTATCGATCAGGCGGCTTGCGCAGCGACTGCCAGAGTGTCGCAAGCACCAGCAACAGCATCGAAGGCGCGCTGATTGCAAACCCAATCATAGCCGCATTGCGAAGGGACTGCGCGTAGGGCTCGGTGATGTTCTCCCAGTTTGGGACAAGCAGGAGGAGCGTGCAGCCAAGCAACAGGCCGGCGAGCGACACGCTCAGCACAACGCGGCGGATGTCTTGTGCAAGGCTTGCTTGAACGGTTTTGATGCGCTGATCGACGCTGTTGAAATTGGTTTGCAGGGCGGATTGACCATGCTGAAAATCGTCCAGCAGCGCGGTGGTTGCGGTCAGCAGCGCCGGCAGCCGGTGAATCGCCTCGCGCGCAAGCGACTTGCCCAGCACCGAGACCGCCTGTTGTGACTTGAGTTGATCAGAAAGCATGTCCTTTAGCGTGGTAAAGGCGACATCGATGATGTAGTCCGGTGGTTTGTCGCCCATCAAGATACGCATGATGGATTCGCCCTGACCGATAGCCTTGAACGCGAGCGTGAATTCCTTGCGCAATTGCAGATCATATTGCAGGAGCATCGCGACCAACTCGCTGATGATCGCCGTGATGCTTGTGCTTGATTCTTCAAAGACCAGATGCCGATAGATCAGCCGTTCGACATCGCGCTCAAGCATGATGGAATCGCGGCGCGGGGCAGGTTTGCAAATGTCGATCAGCGCCTGTGTGGTCGCGTGCGCGTCGCGATCGTGCAGGGCCCAGATCAATTCACCCAACAGAAGACGGTCGATGGGTGTGAGTTGCCCCATCATTCCCATGTCGAGGAAGATGATGCGTTTTGATTGCGGGTTGACCCAGACGTTGCCCGGATGCAGGTCGGCATGAAAGAAGCCGTCGAAGAGCAGTTGCTGCAGCAGCGCCCTGAAGAATTGCAGTGCCAACTCCTCGCGGTTGACGCCGGCGACATCCAGCGCAGCCACGTCCGAGATCTTCACGCCTTCGACCCGCTCCAGCGTCAGGATGTTTGAAGTGCTGAGCGTGGCATGGACTTTGGGGATATGCACATACGCCAATTTCTGCATGTTTTGCTGCAGCCGGCGCGCGTGATACGCCTCATTGCCGTAATCCAGTTCCACCAGCAGATTTTCTGCAAACTCCTCGAACAGATCGCCCAACCCAAACTGGCGGAAGAATGCGATGCGCTGCTCAGTCATGTGGATGACATCCTGCATGACGTTGAGATCGCCCTTGACTGTGACGCTGATGTTTGGCCGGCGCACCTTCACGACGACCGCTTCGCCGCTGTGCAGCGTGGCCGCATGGACCTGCGCAGTGGAGGCGGCGGCTATCGGATGAGGATCGAACGTTGCAAAGATTGTGTCTGGTGACTTGCCCCACGCATCCTGAAATGCCTGCTCGACCTCAGCAAACGGAAATGGCTTCACGTCATCCTGCAGTCGCGCCAGTTCGTGCTGCCAGTTCGCCGGCAAGATTTCGATGCGGCTCGCCACCATCTGTCCAAACTTCACAAAAGTGGGGCCGAGTTCCTGCAGCATCAGGCGCAGCATCACGGCGGGATCATCTTCAGCCAGCCGCACGTGACGGCGATAAATCAAGCGCTGCATGGCGCGCCGGAAGCCGCGCGCAGGTGTGAGGCTGACGGCGATGTCGATGATGTAGCTCTCGATGGCGCCGATCATCTGTTGCGTGCGCAGGCTCTCGATGATGCGGTTGCGCCGGCCCGTTGGCAGCATGCCAAGCCAGCGCCAGTAGAGCGGCGACTTGCGGACTTCATTCGCGCGCGGCGCATCGAAGCCAAAAAGTGCATCCAGCGCCAGCACGATCACGCCCATCATCACTGCGCCGATGATGGATGAGAGCAGGCGTGATGCGCCGATCTGCCACACGGCCGGCGCCAGATAGGTCACCAGCATGAAGATGAAAACATCGATGACCAGTGTGAGCAATCCCATCGACCAGATATAGAGCCGGCCTGCGAGAAAGAGGATGACGGGGCGGAAGAAAGAATGCAGGGCGCCAAAGATCACGCCCATGAGGATGTAGGCTGCGAGGATCGCTATCGGCTCTGGCAACCCTGGCACCGGCACAGGGCGCAACCCCGGCACCAGATTCATCACCACAGCAGCTGCGATCGAATACACCGCCACGCGCAGGGAAAAGTAGATCATGTCAACTGTTTGATGGCTCGTAATGCATCAGTGGCATTGCAGGTTTGAACTGTATCTTGCCGGCGCGTTGGCCGGGCGCGCCAGTTTCAAATCATTCCCTTGAAAATTAGCCCTTGACAGCAGGGAGTATATGGCTTTACCATTGAATAGTCAATACTGACTAATCAGTAATGGATATTCGGAGATGACTATGGAACGCGAATTGCTGCTGCTCGGTGTGCTGCGCTACGGTGAGATGCATGGCTATCAATTGCACGACTTCATCGAGAGCAGCATGGCCTTTTGCACCGACTTGAAGAAGCCCACCGCGTATTTCCTGCTGGACAAGATGCAGGAGAGCGGCTGGGTGACGGTGAAGCAGGCGCGTGAGGGCAACCGCCCCCACAAGCGCGTCTACAAGCTCACAGCAAAGGGCGAAGCCGTTTTTCAGGATTTGTTGCGCGCGAATCTGGCGGATTTCACCACTGCCAAGACGGGCAGCGACATCGGCCTGGCGTTCATCGACGCGATGCCGTCGGAAGAGGCGCGACAGCTGCTGCAGCAGCGGCGCAAGGTCGTGGCTGAGCAGGTGGCGAAGTTCGAGCAGGTGCCGGCGCACGCCGGCAGCCAGCAATTGCTCATTGACCATCAATTGCACTACCTGCGCAGTGAGCTTGCGTGGCTCAATCTGGTGATTCGACGCGTGAAGGCGAAAGCCCGCGCACAACAAGCATAAGCAAAGGGAAACAACAAATGGAAGCTCTGGTAAATCTCTCGGTGGGTGTTCACGGTCTCTTTCGTTGGGTGGTGGCAATCCTCGCCATCGCGGTGCTGGTGAAGTATGCAGTGGGCTGGCTGGGCAAGCGCGAATTCACGCCGGCCGACAAGCAACTGGGATCGACCTTTGCGATAGCCATGTCGATTCAGTTTGTGCTTGGTCTGATCAACCTGATTGGTTATCTTATCCACGGCACGTTCAATCCGCGCCTGCATATCGAGCATGCGTTCTATGGCCTGATTGCCACTGCGCTCGCGCACATGACCGCCATGTTCAAGAATCAGCCTGATGCAAAGCGTTTTCGCAATGCGTTCTTCCTCGTGCTGGTTTCGCTCTTGCTCATTTTGCTGGCCGTCATTCGCCTGCGCGCCGGCTGGTTCAACATGGCGTTCGCGCCGTTCTAGTTTGTCGGGCGACCAGGTTGTTTGAGCCGGACAAATTGGTTCGGTTCGAAGACCCGGCTGCGCCCAAAAGGAAAAATTGTGTCCAGGTTTGGCAAGCAAGTTGAGACGAGTGAGAAACCATCAGGTGAGAAGCTGGACATGGGCAGGCTCATGCCGATCTTCGTCATCGTGCTGGTTGATCTGCTTGGCCTCACTATCATCGTCCCGTTGATGCCGCTATATGCAGCATCGTTTGGCGCAAATGCCTTTGTCATTGGGTTGCTCGGCGCCGCCTATCCCATCATGCAGATTGTTGGTGCGCCGGCGTTGGGCCGGCTCAGCGATCGCTACGGCCGCAAGCCAGTGTTGGTCGCCAGTCAGATCGGCACATTTGCCGGCTTCATCTTGATGGGGCTCGCCAATGCGCTGCCGCTTCTGTTCGTCGCGCGCATCATCGATGGGCTGTCGGGCGCGAATCTTTCGACCGCGCAGGCAGTCATCACCGACAACACCAATGAGAAGACGCGCACATCGGCGCTCGCACTGATCGGCGCAGCCTTTGGCATCGGCTTCATCATCGGGCCGGTCATTGCCTTTGCCTCGCTTGGCCTGAGCAACAACAACTACCAGGCGCCGGCGTTCGTGGCTGCCGGCTTCTCCCTGCTGTCGCTTCTGCTCACCGCATTCTGGCTGAAGGAGTCGCTGCCTGCGGAGCGACGTGGAAAGGCGCACAAGGAGAATGCGTTCTCACTCAATCGCTTTGCCGCCGCGCTCAAGCATCCAGTGGTGGGTTTCCTGCTTCTGTTGATGTTTGCGCAGCAATTCGTATTCGGCGGCATGGAGCAACTGTTGTCGCTGTTTACGTTGGACAGACTTGGGCTCGACGCGCGCGGCAACTCCATCATCTTTCTTTTTATCGGCTTGATCGCGTTGGTCATGCTGGGCTATGTCATTCGCGTCTGGAGCAGGAAATTCGGAGATCGCTGGATCATCTATGTTGGCTTGATCATGCTGGCTATTGGCATGCTAATGACGGCGCTGACGCCGGCGATGCCGCCGCCATGGTATTCGCAAGCGTCGCTGTTGAGCGAGTTGCAGCGCTCGGCCACGCAGCAGGTGAACGTGATCATCCCACCGGATGGCAACACCGGTTGGCTTGGCATCGTGTGGCTGATGGTCGCGATGATCCCAGCGGCTGTCGGTGGGTCAGTGCTTTCGCCGACGATCAATAGTGCCATCACCAAGCGCATCGATCCCAGCGAGGTTGGCGGCATCCTGGGTATCTCGGCGGCGATGGTCAGCGCGGCAAACGCGCTTGCGCCGGTTGTGCTGGGCGCAATGTTTCAGGTGCTGGGGCCGGCGTCGCCCTTCCTGCTTGGCGGCATCGTGCTGCTCGTATTGCTCTTTTTTGCCACACGGCAGCTCAAGGAATCTGCTGCGGCGCAGCCCGTTGCACAGGCCGGATAGTCATTTGTCGTTTGGCAAAGGCGCGCGTTCACGCGCCTTTGCACACAAGGAGATTAAGGTGTTTCTATGATCGATCAAATTGGAGTGTCTTCGTCGGTGCATATGGGTGTGGGGCTCGTGGCATTGGGGGTGACGCTGGCGTCATTTCTGGCGGCCATTCTGTTCGCGGTGCGCAAGCAACCGTTGCCCGGATGGATGAAGGCGTTGTTCATCGGCGCGCAACTTGTGCTGATGGTTCAAGCGCTGATCGGCATCAAACTGCTTGATCAGGGCAGCGGCTTCAACCAGCTATATATCCACTACATCGGTGGTTTGGCGCCGTTGCTTTTCTTCGTGCTGATGTATTGGCTCCCCGCTTCCGACACGCTGAAGAAATCACGCATTGCATCGCTGGTGACCGGCGCGGCGTTTGTGTTTGCCTTCATGGCTTTCTCCATTGGCAGCGCCTACGCCGGCCGCGTTGTTGGCTAGGCTTGCTGATCGTGCTCGCGCGCCGTTGCGATCATCGTGGCGGCGCGCCATTCATTTTTCATCGCTCGATCACGGTGCCCTGGCCATTCATCGCATTGAAGATGGGGCGCGCCACGCGCGCGTCGCCGAACACCACTTGTGCCACGCCGGCGGCAAGCGCCTCGCTCGCACCCAGCACTTTCTTCTTCATGCGCCCCTCAGCAAATGACAGCGCCTGCTCCAACTCGCCAAATTTGATGCGCGGGATGAGCGAGCTTTCGTCGGGAAAGTTGCGCAGTAGACCCGGCACATTTGACAGGATGATGAGTTGCTTTGCGCTGAGCGCCGATGCGATCATTGCGGCAGCGCGATCGCCATCCACATTGATTGCCTCGCCGTCATTGCTGCACGCCGGCGGCGACACGATCGGTGTATAGCCATTTTCGATCAGCAGCGCGAGCAGCGCCGCGTTCACTTTCTCCACCTTGCCGGTGAAGTCGTCGCGCACCAGCACCTGCTTGCCATCCACCACCGCGCGCACGCTGGCCTTGCGCGGCCCCTGCAGCAGCCGGCCATCCAATCCGCTCAAGCCCAGTGCATTCACGCCGCGCTTTTGCAGCCGCTCGACGATGCGCGTATTCATCTTGCCGGCATAGACCATCGCAAAGATATCCATCGTTTCTGCATCGGTGTAGCGCGAGGTGTAACCCTGTGGCGAAGTGAGGATGCGCGGTGGTTTGCCCAACTGTGTCGAGATTTTGTTGGTCTCGTCGGAACCGCCATGCACCAGCACCAGTTTGCGACCTTCCTTCACCAATGCGGCGATGTCGTCGCATACGAGATCGTAATTGATGCCGGCGCTGCCGCCGACCTTGACGATGAAATATTCGTTTGTTTGTGAAGTCATGGTGTCGTTTGCGTTCTTTTCCAAGTAGTGCCGGCCGGCGTGTCGGCCAGCTCGATGTCGGCGTCGCTCAGGCGTTTGCGCAGTTCGTCCGCCAGCGCATATTGCTTGTTGGCGCGCAGGCCGGCGCGCGTGGCGATGACGGCTTGCATCAACCGTTCGATCAATGGGTCGTCGCCTGCCGGCGCATCGGCGTGTTGATGCTCATCCAGCCAGATTGCCAGCGCAGCCAGCATCTCGCGGATCATCAACTGCATGTGCGCCTGCGCTTTCGGATCGCCGGCTTGTTCGTGTTCTTGCCGCATCAGTTCCATCAAGCTATGCACATAGCCCACCGCCGAGCCAGGCTTGTGATCGCGCAAGGCTTGACGAAATTGCTGCAAGGTTGCTTCCGTGAGGGCGCTGGGGTAGTCATTTTGCGTTGCCGCATTCGGCGCGCGCAGAACACCGAGCGAAAATGTCTCGCCGCTGTTGAAGACGCGCGTGTCTTGGTTGCGCATCACAGTAACCGTGCCGGCGCCGGATACGTGACATTCGCCGTCATGCAGCATGAGCGTGCAGGCAGTGTATTCATCGATGCCCAGTACGGTTGTCGCTGCCGGCAGCATCTTGTGCAGTTGATCGAAGCGCGCTTCGCCGATGAAGCAATGCGTGGTGTCGTATCCGCCGCTGTTGTTGTTCCAGTGCGGCACGATGGCAAGATCGAACCCGTAACGGCCGAGCAAATCCAACCCATCCACCCAACGCGGCGCATCACCGACCTTATAAATCTCATAGACTGGAAGGGTGTAGCGACCGAGCGCTAGTGTGGCCGCGCTCGCCATCACTATTTGTGCGCCAGCGGCCAACTTGCCTGCCATCGTTTCAAAGACGGGTGTGCCGCGCCAGTTGCGCACGGCATAGGTCGGGCTGCCCGGGCCGCTGAAGATGTAGTTTGCGCTGCGCAGTGTGTGCAGCGCCGGCCCCATCGTCAGCGGCGTGGCCTGCGCGGCATCGGGGAACGAAACGATCGCCAGGTCAAGATCGAAGTTTTGCTTGAAATATTCAAGTGCCTTCTCGCGGATGTTGCTGACGTTCAACTCGAAGCCCGCCGGTGTGTCGATGAAGGCCGGCTTCACCACGCCGTCGATCATGCGCATGATGCGTCGGTGCGTTTCAGCCATGCCGGGCGACATTTCACCCGAACCCATCAGCGTGAGCGCGCCGGCGGTTTCATTCAAGTGATGCATATCTATGGGTGCAACCCGACAAACTCCAGCCCGGCGCGCTCATCCCAGCCTTTCATCACATTGAGGCATTGCACGGCGCTGCCGGCAGCGCCTTTCATCAGGTTGTCGATGGCGCACAGCAGCGTTGCCTTGCGGCCATCTTCGCTTAATGCAAAACCGACGTCGGCCCAGTTGCTGCCGGCGAGGATCTTCGGCTCAGGATAGCGAAAGATGCCGGTCTGCGCCTTGACGATGCGCGCGAACGGCTCGTCTTTGTATGCGCTGCGAAAAGCCTTCCACAAGTCTTTGTCTTGCGCCGGCTTGTTCAAGAATACATGCACCGTCGCCAGCACGCCGCGAATCATTTCGATGGAAGTCGCGGTCATGTGAATCTCTCCTCTCTGCGTGGAAGAGGAGTTGGAGATGAGGCTCGCGAGCATTTGCTCGACCTCTGCCGTGTGGCGATGGCCGGCCGGCGCATACGACCGCACAGCGCCGCTGCGTTCGGGGTGATGTGAGGCATCGCTTGCCTCTGCGCCGGCTTCGCTGCTGCCCACCTTCACGTCGGCGATGATCGGCTTGTCGTAGTCGATCAAGCCCGCCTTCACCAGCGGCAGCAGCGCAAGATTGGTTGCAGTCGCGTTGCAGCCGACGCCGCTGGCATATTGCGCGCCTTTTAACTTTTCGCGCGACAACTCCGGCAAGCCATACACAAACTTTTCCACCCACGCCGACGCAGGATGCGGCTCACCATACCAGCGCGCATACGTCGCGCCATCGCGAATGCGAAAGTCGGCGCTTAGATCGACAATGACGCCGGCAAGACTGGCCCAGCGCTCGATCTGCTTCGATGCTTCACCATGCGGCAGGCACAGGAAAATCACATCCGTTTTTTGCGCGTCGTCGGGGCGGATGAATTGCAGGTTGCCGGCGCGCGTGCTGCGCAAATTTGGGTGCGGCACATGCGCATATTCACCCATGCGCGAGCGCGATGTGATCTGGGTGACTTCTGCGTGCGGGTGGGAATTGAGAATCCTTAAAAGCTCGCCGCCGGTGTAGCCTGTGGCGCCGATGATGGCACATTGCAACTTGGACATGTCGCGCGAGATTATAGGAGAAAGGGGGAAGCGCAGCGAAGAGGCGGGCAGGTGAGACGCATCACTTTGCACCTTGTTTCATGCGCTCCCACGCCTGTTTCAGCGCGTTCAGCGCCTCATCGCTATCCGGCACCTGGCCGTAGTGCGCCGCGATGTAGGCCTCGGTGATGTCGCGCGCTTCGCCGGCGTGATGGGGAAAGGCGCGCTGCATCAGCGGCAGGAAATCATACGGTGTTTGTGCAGGCGCGCGCTTGTGACCGCGCCTGCCAGCTTCTGTCACGGCGCGCACATACAGCCGGCGAATCGTCATCTGCGCCAGCCAGCGCCGCAGTGCAGACAGCCCCAGCGCGCGACTGATTGCGCCAGCGCTCTCTTCTTTTTCAGCCGGCAGACTTCCTTCAATGTCGCCGCTCGTTGCCTGCTTTGCAAACAGTGGTTTGTCGGCGCGCTGCATCAGCCACAGCACCAGCAGCGCCACGCCCGCCAGCACCAGCAGCCCAAACACAAGGTTGAACTCCGGTGGCACTGTCACCGCCGGCGTGGTGTTTTCGTTCTGAGGCAATTGCTGCATGCCCTGCCCGAATTGCGCAAGTTGTCCGAAGCCCAAGCTGAGCCGGCGTAAAAATTCCACCAGCGCGTCCAGCACTGTGACAGGGATGATCGACAGAATCAAGATGACTGGCAGCAGGATGATGCCGATGAGCAGTGCGAGGATCTCGGCTGCATTGCGGCCGGTCAGCAATGCAGCCAGTGTCAGCCCGATCGCCAGCACGCCCAGCACAGTCAGCGCGATCCAGCCCCACCAGCTGCGTGTCATTGGCACCGGCCGGCCCGACGAACTGCTGGCGGTCATCTCCAGATTGCACAGCGGCAGCGCGCCGAGCGTGCCGGCGAAGAACGCGATGATCGGGATGAACGCTTCGTCGTTGTGGACGAACAGTGTGACGAAGCTGGTGATGATGAGCAGAAGTGAGCCGGCTTGCAGATGCAACTCCGCCGTGCGCGGGTGCATTTCGTCTGCGCCGATGCTCATGCCGCGCCACCACAGTGCGATTGCCGCGAGGAACGCCGGCGCCATCGTGAACAGATCTAGCTGCATCTTTGGCATCTGAGCAAAGGCGTTTGCCTCCGCCAGCACGATCAATGCGATCAACCAGAACCCCATCAACACCCGCTGAGTGGCCAGGCTGACGCCGCGTTGAGCGAGCCAGTGCCACTGCACCGCGAGGCCGAACAGGATGACCCACACGATGCCGATTTGCGATGTGAGTGTGAGGCCATGCGGCGCCGGCACGAGAATGAACACGATTGGCGCAAGCACGGCCGCCTCAGCCAGCGCGAGCAGCGCGGAGATGGCGATGCGGCGCGCGGTCATGCGGCAGCCTCCTGATCGTCTCGATCGTCGCCAGCAAATTGGCGGGTGAATGCAGCGTATTCTGCATTCGGTGGAAGGTGAAATGTGGGGCAGGGTAGTTGGCTCAGGTCGGGCGCAACATGATCGACGCTCACGAAGGCCACGCGCTTGCCCATCGCGTGCAGCCGGTAGATTGCCTCAGCGATGGCTTCGTTGAACAATGGCGACACGATCAACAATGTCGCGCCCTGCGGCACATTGCGCTGTTCGGTGATGAGGAAATCTTGAAAGCGCGCCAGCGTGAACGCGCTGATGAAGACGAGAGATTCCAGCACATGCACCAGTTGATCCGGCGAGCGGCGCGGCCGCACGCGCAAGGCCTCAGGTCTGCCCGGTGTGCAGCCGTTGGATGAAAGCCCGACGGTCGCGCCGGCCTCATGCGCCCACTTTGCCATGCTTGCCGCGACCGACACTGCCCACTCGAAGCGCTCGACGTCCACGCCGAACCAATCTTCAGAAAACGTCATCACATTGAGCAGAATCATTGTGGTGGGATCGCTGGTGTGGTCGCTCAAGCGCGTTTGCAGATGACCGCGATGCGCGGTGGCCTTCCAGTGAATCATGCGGAAGGGATCACCGGCGGTGTAGTCGCGCGCGCCCATTGTGCGCGATGGATCTTCGATGAAACGCTTCAACGCCACCATCTCGCCGAGCGGCTGTTGCGGCGGCAGATTCAGCGCATCGACAGGGAAGACGCGCGGATAGACCAGCACGGCATCCTTCGGCTCTTCGATGCGCTCACTCTCCGAAAGGCCGAGCAGGTCGACTGCGTTGAGTGCAAATGCCTTGAAGGGATAGTAGCCGCGCCGTGTGGCTTGCAAGGTGAAGGTGCGGCTGGAGAAACTGCGCCCTTGGATCGAGACGACTTGAAGGAGCGATGCCGGCACATGCATGTTGGCGTCAGGGTCGACGCTGCCATCTGGCCCCACTTCCAACAAGCTGCGCGGCGCGTTGTCGCGGATGATGAGCGAGAGCAACGGCAGCCGGCCGGCATTGGTGATGCGACCCTGCAAATTGATCTTCTCGCCGATGAACACGCGCGTCTCATTGAGCCGGCGCTTGTAGTTGACGCGCTTCAGGGTGTTGCGCTTGAGCAGCAGGCTGGCGATGATGACGGTGAGGCCGATAGCGCTGATGGCAGCCATTGCCGGCACGCGCCACAGCACGCCGATGAAGCCAATGAAGATCAGCAGGGTGACCCAGCGCTCGTTGACCATTGAGGATTTCAGATTTTCGATTGCGGATTCGATGGCGTCAATCGATACTCCAAAATCGAAAATCCGAAGTTACAAAGTGTCGACCGGCGCCGGCGTCTTCTCCAGCACGTCCTGCAGCACATGCTCGGGCTTGCGACCGCGCAGCCGGCTCTGCCCATCCACCACGATGCGATGCGTCAGCACGAAGGGCGCGAGTTGCTTCACGTCGTCGGGCAGCACGAAATCGCGACCGTGGATGGCGGCGCGCGCCTGTGATGCGCGATGCAGCGCCAGCGTGCCGCGCGGGCTGACACCCAGCAAGGCGCCAGCGGCAGCGCGCGTGTTGCGGCACAGCGCCAGCAGATAGTTCATCACGCTCTTCTCCGTGCGAATGTTGCGCACTGCTTCCTGCATGGCGATGAGTTCCGCCGGCTCCACGACTGGCGCCAACTCATCCAACGGGTCTGCGCGCTCAAAGCGCGTCAGGATGGCGCGCTCCTCATCCTCGCTGGGGTAACCGAGTGCGATGCGCAGCATGAAGCGATCGATCTGCGCTTCGGGCAGGGGGAAAGTGCCTTCTAACTCGATGGGATTCTGCGTCGCCAGCACTAGAAATGGCTTTGGCAGCGGCATGGTCTCGCCATCCACCGTTGTTTGCCGCTCCTGCATCGCTTCGAGCAGCGCGCTCTGCGTGCGCGGTGTGGCGCGGTTGATCTCGTCGGCCAGCACGACCTGCGCGAAGATGGGGCCGGCGCGGAACTCAAACTCCTGCGCCTTCTGATTGAAGAACGAGATGCCGCTGACATCGCTTGGCAGCAGGTCAGGCGTAAACTGGATGCGCCGGAAAGTGCAATTCAGACTGCGCGCCACAGCCTTCGCCAGCGTGGTCTTGCCGATGCCAGGCACGTCCTCGATCAGCACATGTCCCTCGCATAACATGGCAATCAGCGCGAGGTCGATCACATCGGCCTTGCCGACGATCACGCGCTGGATGTTCTCGCGCAGGCGCTTTGCGAGAGAGGCGATTGAGCCATTTTGTGATTGAGTCATCGGATCAATCGCACAATTTCACGATGTATTCCACCATTTTGCCGGGGATGTCGACGCCGGTGGCCGGCACGCTGTTGCGAAATTCCATCGTGTGATTGACCTCGTTCACCAGCAGCCCGCGCTCAGGATCTTCGAACAGATCCACGGCGACGATGCCGCCGCCGACAGCCTTTGCCGCAGCGACTGAGATGCGGTCAAGCTCAGGCGTTACTTCGCAGTTGCTGGCCTTGCCGCCGAGGTGGGTGTTGGTGATCCAGTGCGCTGACGTGCGATAGATCGCAGCGATGGTTGTGTCGCCGATGACGAATGAGCGGATGTCGCGCCCGGGCTTCCTCACCATCTCCTGGATGTAGTAGATGTGCTGCGCATAGCCGCCCAGTTCGTCGCGCAGGCCGACGACAGCTTCGGCGGCGTCGCGATCATTCACGCGCACTACACCGCGACCCCAGCTGCCGATCACCGGCTTCAGCACGCAGGGGTAGCCCAGTTTTTCGATGGCCTCAAGCGCGCTGGCCGGCGTAAACGCCATCATCACGCGCGTGGTCGGCACACCATGCTGCATGAGCAACTGCGTGGTGATGAACTTGTCGCCGCAGTTTTCGATCACTTCGTGGTTGTTGATCGTTTTGACGCCGGCGAGCCGCATGATGCGCTGCACATATAGCGCGCGGCTTTGCGACACGCAACGCTCCACCACCACATCATATTGCTGCCAGTGGCTGAGGTCGTCGAGATCGAACACCACGCTGCGATCATCGACGATGTCGACGCTCACTTTGTGCTGGCTGAACGCTTCGATGAGCAGCTTCTCTTCGGGGCGAACGAGTGAGCAAACGAGACACGCCTTCATTGATTATTCGCCCCAGTCTTCCTCTTCGGTCGGCGCGAGGTCGAGCGCCAATGGCTCAAGCGTGACAACTTCGAGTTCGGCGCCGCAATCGGCGCAGCGCACCAGCTCGTGCAACACCGGCGCGCTCTTGAATTCAATCTCCGCGCCGCATTCGGGGCATTCAGCTTTGTTCATGGTGGGCGATAGTTTCCACAGGCGGGGGCAAAGTGTCAATGCATGAAGTTCCGCGCCACGTCGCGCAGCTTGATCGCCTCGCTGACGACATCGACGTTGTCGGTTTGCAGGTAATCCTGATGCACCGGCTCCACTGCGAGATAACCATCGTAGCCGGCCTGCCGCAGTGCATCGATCATCGCGCCGAAGTTCAGCGTGCCATGCTCCAGCCGCGTTTGCAAGAAGCCAGGTTTGCCCTGCCGCAAATGCACGTGCGCAGCAAATGCGCATAGCGGGTCGGTGGCGGCCTGCGTATAGCCGAGCGTGATGAAATGCGAGTAGTCGAGCGCGAGTTTTGCGCCGGTGTGCTGCACCACGTGCGCGGTGTCTGCCGGCGACTCCAACACGCTCATCACATGCGGTTCGATGCAGATCTCGACGCCGGCGGGATGCGCGATCGCCAGCAATTCGCGCATCGCCTCGATCACCAATTCGATGGACTCCTGTCTGGTCGTGCCGGCGTGCAGAATGCCCGGCAGCAGCATGACTGATGGGCACTCAGTTGCCACGCAGAAGTCGACTACGCGTTTGAAGTCCTCGCGATTTCTGCGGCGAACCTTTTTGTCGGGTGAGTTCAGTGCGCGCTCGACGAACCCGTTGCCAAAGGTGTAGTAGATATTGCTCAACGTCAGGCCGAGACGCTTGATGCGCTCCACTTCAGCGGAATGACCTTTCAGAAGGGCAGCACGATTGAGATGGCGGCCGGTGAAGGCGTCGGCATCCATCGCTTCGAAGCTGAGTGCGCGGGCGATGCCGGCGGCTTCTTCGAGTGTGCAGCGTGGGAAGGACCAACTGGTGATGGTGAGTTTCATCTTTCTGAGTGCAGATTCAACATGAAGTCGTCAAGTCGAACAAGTCATCGAGACAGGCTGGTCATTCCGTGAAATATTTGTGCTTGAGGTAGGCCACGCTTTCTATAGCCCATTGCTCCTCAAGTGCGATGGTTTCTTCGACTGTGCTCTGCGCCGGCGTCCATTGTTCAAGGATGGCGTTGTAGTCGCCTTTGCCATGCTTTTTGAGGTAGGGCAGCAGCCAATCCAGGTCGCATAGACCCTTGCTAAATGGCGCGCCGCAAATGGTGAATCCCTGATAGCTTGGCAGGCGCTGGATCATGTATTCCTTGATGTGCAGGTTCACCACATACGGCGCAAGCACCTGCGCCACATGCATCATTGGCTCTTCGCGCGCCAACGAATTTGCCACGTCGAGGCAGATGCCAATGGGATGATGACGCAGCACGTGCATCAAGTTTGCCAGCGTCCTGGCCAGCCAGCGATCATGATTCTCTATTGCCAACGTCACGCCGCGCTTCTCGAACTCCGGCAGCACTGTCTTGAAGGTCTTGATGATTTCCTGGAAATCAGGCAAATGATCTTTCGTGTCGATCACGCAGCGCAAAATGGGCGAGCCGATGCGCTGCGCAATTTCTGCATATTGCAACAGATGATTCAGTTCGATGCCGCGCGTGCCGGCTTCCAGTGCGATGCTGCGCCGCCTTGCGTCCTCAAGCAATGCATCCAGATCAATCTCGTGCAGTGGCATGTTGTCGGCGATCTGCACCACGCGCACACCCATGTCGCCGGCGCGTTGCAGCAGCGCGCGCCAGTCCAGCGCATGCGCCGGTGGCGGGTAGCCACTCACGCCGCAGCCCCAGCCATAGGTATATGAGCTAATTCCCAGCTTCATTGCAACCAGTTCACCATGCGGGCAATTAACAAATACGATCTACCACTTGCTGCCGGCGGCAAAGCCGCCATCAATGTGAATCGTTTGACCTGTCAAATAGCTCGATGCGTTCGACGCA